>PWUC01000117.1 GCA_003562655.1 Clostridia bacterium | reverse complement strand
GTGGGCACTGCTCTGGATCGTGTCCAGGAGCGTTTCGGGCTGCAACGTGTGGTCATGGTCGGCGACCGGGGCATGATCACCAATGCCCGGATCGACAGGGAGCTCCGGCCTCGGGGTGTGGACTGGATCACGGCTCTGCGGGCTCCGACGATTCGCAGGCTGATGAAGGATGAGGGGCCACTACAGCTTTCGCTGTTTGATGAAAAGGATCTGGTCGAGATCATCCACCCCGACTTCCCCGGGGAGAGACTGGTTGCATGTGGGAATATGCTGTTGGCAAGGGAGCGCGCCCGTAAGCGCAAGGAACTGCTCCGGGTCACCGAGAAGGATCTAGAGAAGATTCGACGTAAAGTCTGTCGCGAGCGCAGACCCCTTCGGGGGGCAAAGGAGATCGGAGTGGAAGTGGGCAAGGTCCTGGGTGCTTCGAAGGTTGCCAAACACTTTCGTTACGAGATCACCCGGGACTCCTTCAGCTTTGACCGCAACCTGGCTTCAATAGAAGCGGAGGCGGCCCTGGATGGGATCTACGTGATTCGAAGCAACGTCTCCGAGGAAGAGATGGAGGCCGAAGAAGTAGTCCGGTCGTACAAGGGGCTTTCGGAGGTGGAGCAGGCGTTCCGTGTCATGAAGGGGTTCGCTCTCGAAGTCGGTCCCATCCGTCACCGCAAGGAGGAGCGGGTGCGGGCCGGCGTCTTTTTGTGCATGCTGGCTCGTTACGTCCGCTGGCATATGGAGAAGGCGCTGGCCCCCATCCTGCTCACCGACCATGCGGTGGGGGAAGCCGAGGCGCGCCGCAGTTCCATAGTTGCCCCGGCCCGGCGTTCCAAGGTCGGCGAACGAAAGGTTCGCCGCCAGAGAACCGACGACGGCGAACCAACCCGCAGCTTCGAGACACTGCTTGAGGACCTCGGAACGCTGACGAAGAACCTGATCCGGGTCCAAGGAACCGAGGTGACCTTCGACAAGTGCGCCCATCCCACCCCGGTTCAGGACAAGGTCTTCAAAATGCTCGGCGTGTCCTACCGAATGTAGACAGTATGCCGTACTCAGAAATGGCAGGAAAATCCCCGCAGCGATGCGCAAAATCACCCATCGTTACTGAGGTACTTCCGTCTAACGGCATAACCTCCAAAGGACGACACCCCGCTCTCTGAGACGACTACTCATCGATGTGATGCAGCGCATCCACCGGCTCCAGCCTGGCCGCCCGATATGCCGGGTAAAGACAGGCCAGGGCCACGACGATGAATCCGAGAGCGAAACTGACGATCAGGTTTTCGAAGTTGTGTGCGAGGTAGAAGACGGGTTCGATCAGCAGGTCCATGTCCGCCGACAGTCGCGCGAAATCCTCGGCATGAAGCCCTGCCTGCGAGTAATGACGGGTGATAAGACCTCCACCCAGCACTCCCAACAGGCTCCCGATCAGACCCATGAAGGTCCCCTCGAGAACGAACACCTTCATGATGTCCCTGCCTCTGAGGCCCAGGGCGGCCATGACGCCGATCTCCGGAGTTCTTTCCCTCACGATCATGGTCAGGGTGGTTATGATCACCACAGAGCCCATCAGAATGAACATCAAATATACCAGATCCATGATCTTGGTCATCTCGTAGAAGAACTCCACGAAGGGATCGGCCTGATTCCAGATCACAGCTGTGTACTGGCCACCGGCCCGCCGCGCCAGCAGTTCGGTGACATCCGCCTGCAGAACACCGGCCCTATGCGCATCGGACGTGAAAAGCAGCAGTTCGGTCACCTGATTCTCGAGCTGGAGCATATCCCGGGCTGTTTCCAGGGGCAGGTAGAAGAACGTGTTGTCCAATCCTGCGACCCCTGCCTCGGTGATTCCCACGACTTCAAATGTACGGTGGCGCTGTGCTTGCTCAGCATCGACGAACGTCACCGTGACCCGAGCTCCGACTCCCGCTTCCAGCCCCTCGGATAAACCCCGGCCAAGGAGGATCTCGTCATCTGTCTGCGGCATGCGTCCTCGCCGAATGTCATCCGGTAGGGCACCGTAGGCGGTCTCGCGTGCCGGGTCGACCCCCACCCCGATCATTCTCAGGAAGCGATCACCGGCGTCGGCCGTCACCGCGAACCTGATTCGGGGCAGTACATGCTCGACGCTGTCGATGCGCTCCATCTGCCCGATCATGTCGTCCGCACCACCACCGTCGAAGCCATCGATGGTATAGCTCAGAGGTAGCAGGGGTTCCCGCAGTTGATACTCCTGATCCGTTATCCTGACATGCCCATAGCTGTTGTCGATGTACATCCTGAAGCTTGAATCCACGCTTCCCACCATCAGGGCCCGGGCGAAAATGACTATGATGACCACGGTGGTGACTGCCAGAACCGCAATGGAAGTGCGGACTGTATTGCGCTTCAGATTGCGCCAGGAGATCCGCGCAAGGTGCATTTGCATGTGCCTCCAATCACCTACCTGTGCTGGATTGCCTCAACGGGATCCTTGCGGGCGGCCCAGTACGCAGGAACGACGCCGGCAGCCACAGCGACCACGGTAACAAACACCAGAATCATCGCAAAGGACGGAGCGGTCCACGCACCGTATATGTGATCGCCCAGGGGTACGCCGAGAGCATCCAGATCAAGGAACGTCTCCATGCTGATGCCGTAGTTGCTCAGCCAGTAGACCACCACTGCTCCCAGGGCGCAGCCGATCAAGCCACCGATCGCTCCGATTCCGCCAGCCTCCATGAGGAACACCCGGACGATTTCGCCTTCTCTCAGGCCCAGAGCTTTCATCATCCCTATCTCTCTGACTCGTTCTATGGCTGCCAGAACGATCGCACTGATGATCCCAATAGCCCCCACGAGCAGGAACAGCGCCAGGATGACATAGGTCTCCAGGTAACCCCACGCCTCGAAGGAAACCAACAGTTCGGAGGCATCTCGATAGGAACGGACTTCAAGGGCGGAGCCCGCCAGCCGGTCAGCCAGCTTTTCAGCCTGAGTCAGGGCCTGATCTCTGCTTTGCATGCGGACCATGATGTGACTCACCCGGCTGTCCTCGATTCCGAGGACTCCGGCGGCCTGATCCCGGGCCATGAACACTGTCCCCAGGTTCATGTCCGGATGCGGAACCGACACGACCCCGCGGACGGACCCCTGGACCGTTATGAGGGAGCCCTGTTCGTCCTGAAAGAGCAGCGTATACGAATCTCCCACCTCCAGGTCGAAGACGTCGGCGAGTCGGCCTCCGATCACCAGCCCCGATTCGTTCAATTCAACGAAGCTGCCCTGCAGCAGGTGCTCCTGGTTTCTGAACACATCTCCGAAGGTGTCCGGATCAACGGAGCGCACCCGAACCGGAAATTCGTATCCCCCCGCGGCCAGGACCGCCGAAAAGTCGACAACGGTGGTGAGGGCCACGAAACCCTCGCAATCTCTGATCGCAGTGAACACCTCATCATCCGGGATGAATGTCTCCTCCAGGGGCAGCACCCGGTCATCGTCGGCCTGTGCAAAAAACTCTGTCCTGCCTATCTCGATGTGAGGCGTCTCATAATCGATGACGTTGCCGAAGGAGATGTCCATGACACCGGTCATCAGCGACTCCATGAAGAGGAAGAACACGACCGCCACCGCGAGTATGCCGGCGATGACCAGGGTCCGGCCCCGGCGGCGAAACAGATTCCTCAGGGCGATCCTCATCAAGTACATGCTACTCCCTACCTTCGTCGCGGGAAATCATCCCATCCCGGATCTCGAGGAGCCGTCTGGCGTATTCCATGACCATGGGGTCGTGGGTGGAGAAGATGAAGGTGGTGTTGAGCTCCCGGTTCATCCTGACCATGATTTCAAGCACCTCTCTGCTCGTCTCAGAGTCCAGGTTGGCCGTGGGCTCATCGGCAAGGACCAGCCTGGGTTCCTTGACCAGGGCGCGCGCCACGGCCACCCGCTGTTTCTGGCCACCGGACAGCTCATTGGGCCTTCTGTGCATCATGTCTCCCAGGCCGACGCTTTTGAGGATGTCGGTCACTTTCTCTTTCGTTCGTTTGCCGTTCTTGTGGGCGATCTGCAGGGCAAATTCCACGTTCTCGTAGGCCGTCAGTACGGGGATGAGGTTGTAGTTTTGAAAGATGAATCCGATGTTCTTCCTGCGCAGAAGTGCCAGCTCATTCCTGTTCATCTCACCGATGCTGGCACCCTCGATCCGCACGGCACCGCTGGTCGGCCTGTCGAGCGCACCTATCAGATTCAGAAGCGTGGTCTTGCCGGAACCGGAGGGGCCAAACACGGTGGTAAACTCCCCCTCCAGGATCTCCAGGTCCACTCCCCGCAGGGCGTGAACCTGCACGTCGCCCTGACCGTATACCTTCTTCACACCTTCCAATTTAAGCAATGCCATGTCAGCCCTTCCTCCTTCCGGAACGTCGCTTCTGAAGCAGCAGCGTTCCGATGCTGTCCCTGGCGTCACGGGCGATCTCCTCGATGACCAGGGAGCCCCTCTCGAGACCCAACAGATCCTCTGTCAGCTCCTGGAGGAACGCGTATTTGCGTATTATGACGTCCAGTGCCTCCTCGGTGCCCGCGCTCACAGCCTCGGTGAAGGTTTCAGCCATTTCACGCTGATGAATCAGAAACAACCTGACGAACATCTCCGCCGCTTCCTCCGGGTAGTCGGTCTTGATGTCCCCTTCCTCTATCCCCTGCAGGATAATTGACTTCATGACGGGAGCGATCATCCTCTGACCGTGGCCGAAGATCTTGTTCTCCAGCTGCACATTCTTCCCGCCGGCGTAGAGCTCGGACAAAAATGCTGACACCTCGACCACCCTGTCCTTTTTGAGGGAGTGGACCTGCCACATGTACTCGTTGGTCTTCTCAAGTGCGGTGAGGTCATCCCGATCGGCAACCTGTTGAATTATGGCCAGGACCTCTCCCACGAACGCCCCGGCGACGTCCTCGAGCAGCTCCTCCTTGGACGCGTAGTGATGATAGAAACCTCCCTTTGAGATCCCGGCTGCCTCGATTATGTGGTTGACGGTAGTGTTCTCGTATCCCCTATGTGCGAAGAGCTCCAGAGCGGTCTGGATGATCTGGGCCTTTCGCTCCTCTGGCGTTAGTCTTTCCACTGGGATCCACCTCCTACAGACCGACCGTCGGTTTCTATTGTACGGTGCTGCTGTCGATCTGTCAACACAGCCTCCGTTCTGATGACAACCTGACTCAGATGGGTGCAACGGAAGCTTCCCCTCTGAAGACCCGCGGATCCGGTCTTCGGTGCATGCCGGCGACGAGTTCTCTTCAACTCGGAAAGGGGGGCATTGCCTCAGGGCGGTGGTGAATGCGGTTCCACCGGCGTGCGTCACAGTGTCGACGATGCTCGGTTGTGGAGCCGACTCCTGCCTGCGCGTCAGCGATCGGCTGTCTCCCCGGAGCAGCTGAACTGGTCGTCATG
>PWUC01000091.1 GCA_003562655.1 Clostridia bacterium | reverse complement strand
TTGTCAAACTGGGCCGGGTACCAGTATTGATCGGGATTCCGGGCGACGATCTCCTCAACCCGGGCCAGGGCCAGGTCCTGATCGCTCTCGGCACCGGGGGTGAGAATCAGCTCGGCCCCCAGCGCCCGGATCAGTTTCTTCCTCTCCTCTGACATGCCCCCGGGCATGACCACCACCACCCGGTATCCCCTGAGACGCCCCACCATGGCACAGGCGGCCCCGGCGTTGCCGGTGGAACCCTCTATGATGGTCATGCCGGGTCGCAGTTGGCCGCGCCTTTCGGCCTGCTCAATCATCCGCAGATAGATGCGGTCCTTGTGACTGCCCGTCGGGTTGACGTACTCAACCTTGGCGAGAACCTCGTACCCGTCCACCTTCACCTTTACCAGGGGCGTGTCACCGATCAACCCCAGCGCATCGGCCGCAAGATCCGTCCCCACTCACATCACCTCCGGTGATCTCTGTCCTGCCTGGTGTTACATTATGGGCCCCCCGTTCAGAAGGAGAAGTTGCGAACCAGAACAATGGGGGTCCCCGCATCGGCCGAACCCGCCGCCAGGTCTGCCAGGGTGCCCAGGATGGCGGTCACGCTCCTCGGAGTTGTGCCCAGGCTCTCCCGGCTGACGAGGTCATCGCCGCTGTCGAGAATCCGCTGGATCTCCTCGCGGGAATGGCCTCCCCTGAACAGGGTCTCCACCTGCAGTTTGAGCTTGGTCCCCCTCCGCAGGGATGCGTTGCGCAGGCCCGAACTGCAGCCGATGGCCGGATGGGGATCCGCCAGTTCGTAAATACCCGTGTCGGGGTCCTTGTAGGCACCATCACCGAATATCAGCACCTCCACCGACTTGCCGGTCTCGGACAGGATTTTCGCCTTGATGTCGTCTGCTGTCTCGTCGGCGTTGTCCGGGAGCAACTTCAATATGCCTCTTTCGTTGTGCGAGACGTTGGAACCGATGACGCCCCAGGGCTCGGGGCCGATCTCCTGAATGGTCACCATGGGGGTCTGGGTCCCAAAGGACAGAAACAGATCCTTCAGTTCGTTTCGCTCGTGCACGGCCCCGATCACGATGCCGTCCACAAACCCCCTGTCGAATACCTTCAGCGGATTGTTGGTGAACAGTATGTCGGGTTTCGCCCCCTGGTCCGCGACCACATCGCGGTACAGGCGGGGGTAATCCATCCCGGTGATCGGATGCGAGAAGCTCAGATGGCTCAGCTCATCAAAATACAGGCAATCGGGATCCCGGTATACTGCCAGCTGATCGGTGTAGTCGAGCTCGGCCACCAGCGACTCCTCCGGTGACGCATCCCGACACTGGACGGCATCAACGATGGTGATGCGGTGACTCTGCAGATCCACCGCCACCGCGAGTGCTCCATCGGTGCCGGCGTCACGCATGATGCCGAGGGCCTTCCTCGCCGTACCCTCCACGTCCCCGAATCCGACCTCCGCGGAGATGACCCGCCCATCGGAATCGCGGACAGTGACATCGGCCATTCCCTGACCGGTTATCTTGCGTATCCCTATCAGCTGGTAACCGATCTCCTGCAGTTTGAGGGCAGCCAGCACTTCCCGAATGAGCACGTTCATGTGCGGGGTGTTGCCCCGTACCTCCTGCATGCTGTCAAATATCCTCTTCAGCCGCAGCCGGGTCGTGGCAACATCCCTGTCCAGCACCTGGTTGCCCACCTCATCGTGGGGTATTGCCAGCTGGATGATCACCCGCCCCCCACCTGTCGCCCCGGCAATGGCCCGGAGGATCAGGGCAAAGCGGTTGCGACTGACGATCGGGCTGATCACCGCCACCGTTGCCCCGGGATTCAGAGCCAGTTTCTGCCTGATATCAGCAGCCAGGTCGTCGCAGGTCAGGTAGCGGTTCTGGGACCTGGCCACCACGGACTCTGTGATGCAGATGATGTCCCCATCATCCACGACACCCCGAACGGACGAGAGAGCAATCTCACCGATGTCATCGTCGGGTAGAATCAGGCCCGTCCTGATGCCGGCGGCCACAACTCCAATGTCTCCCGAAATCTCAATGCTCATGCAGCATCCCCCCCTTGTCATCTGTGGAATCGATCAGAGTCTGCAGATGCTTGATTCCCCGTCGAAAATCTGTCGGTGAACGAGGCCGGTTCAGCTCCAGGGTCCACTGGCCGTCGTAACCGAGGCGGCACAACCGCCGGATCGAGGCGTCGAGATCCATGTTGCCAGCCCGCGGATGAAGCCATTCCCGGTCGTCCCCGGTCATCAGTCTTCCCTGCACGTGTACGTTCTTTACGCGCGAAAGCAGCACCAACAGCTCGTCAAAATTCCCATACATGGAGCTCCACGAGAGATCCAGGGTGAAGCCCACAGCATCAGGCAGTAGATCCGCCAGCCCGACCATGGCCTCTGCCTGAGACCATTCTGGGGCACTGAGGGGTATGTTCTCCACCGTCAGGACCGCCTCAGAGGAGCGTGATGCCTCGATGATGGGAACTGCGATGTGTTCCAGGTCCACCGCGCCCGCCCAGCTGTTCCAGGGGTGCAGGACGATGATACCGGCTCCCACCTCACGTGCAATCCCAATGGTCTCCTCAAGAAGCTCCGCCGCGATCCTCCGGGTTCCACTGTCACGGGCGCCCAGGAATGTGCCCAGATCCCGGTTGGCATGGATGGAACGGATCCTGGCGCCGGTCCGGGCCATGGCTTCTCTCAGCCTGGACACAATCTCCCCTGATGTCAGTGTGCCCGATGTCCCCGGAGGGTCGGGCTGCTTCGATCTCGGGGGCAGTCCCGGTCGCCAGTCGGGATGAAGAACCACCTCAAGGTCCCTGGCGGGAATGACCTCAGCGGCCTCGAGGGCGGCATCGATTTCATGATAGCGCATGCCCAGGGCAGACGGCATGGTCCCCGTTGAACAGACCACGATATCCCCGGCAGGACCCAGACCCTCAACCTCTCTCCCAGCCAAATCCATGTCCCCCCCCCGACCCATTGTATCACAGGCATCGGGATCATTTCCGCAGCGTCGGCCCATGCCGGCCCAGAGGCTGCCCTGACAGGGACGAAGGGGTGCGGGGCCTCGACTCCGCAGTCTGCCGGCTGTCAGGGTGGGCGTTGCTGGTGTCAAAAAAGCCGTGGCAACAAAGGGATGAGGAACTGTACGTATAAGTCAATAGGTGTAGGGAAACCACACCTTGTGGTCGAAAGGAAGCAGCAGTGTGATCACCCGATGAGGGAAAGGAGTCGGTGCATCATGGACGTAAGAAACCTGCTGATACCCGTGCTGGCGGTGTTGGCCTGTCTCGGCATAGCCATCCTGGTCGTCTCCCTCCTCCGGGGCCCGGTGAACAGCATGGAGATCCCCTTGCCGGAGGAGACTCCCCCCCTTGCAGAAGCCAACAGCGGGCAGCTGATCCTCGATGAGGTGGTGAAGCTTCCAGCACACAAAGAGGACGGCAGCCTGGCCATCGAGGCCGCACTGGCCGAGAGACGGTCGATCCGTGCCTACCTGGAGGAGCCCCTTCACCTCGGTGAAATATCACAACTGCTCTGGTCTGCCGGGGGGATCACCTGCACTGAGAGGGGCTACCGCACTGCCCCCTCCGCCGGAGCCACCTTCCCCCTCGAACTGTATCTCGTCGTCGGTGAAGTCACGGGCTTATCTGAAGGCCTATACCGCTATGAAGCGGATCGTCACCAACTGCGTAAGGAATCCTCGGAGGACCTGCGCCAGGACCTCTACCGGGCTGCCCTGCAGCAGATCCCGGTCAGAGATGCCGCCGTCTTGCTCGTCTTCACGGCGGTGTACGAAAGAACCACCCGCCGGTACGGCGAACGCGGTATCCGATACGTTCACATGGAAGCAGGTCATGCTGCGCAGAACGCGTACCTGCAGGCGGTCTCCCTGGAGCTCGGGACGGTGGTGATCGGGGCCTTCGATGATGACGAGGTCACAAAAATCATGCAGCTCCCCCCGGATGAAAGCCCCCTGTACATCATGCCCTTTGGTCGACGCTGACATTCCGGCGTGAGTCTGAAATCGCATCCCCGGGGATCCACCGGGGAAAACCCTCTGGCGACCTTCCCGTCAGCCCTACCGTCTGCGGGCGAGTCAGGGCGGCGGTATCAATGAGGGCTCCTTTCACCAGTTTCGCGGCAGGAACTGGTTCGCTGATCGCAGTGCAGCTCTGTCTCTAGCGGCCTCGCCTACAGCCATGATGCGAAGCACTCTTGAGGGCAAACGTCAGTTTATGCAAGGCCATTGTACTGCCCCAAATTTTGCTCGTCAGCGGCGAGACAGTTTCCCTGTCGCAGCGCTGCGCCCCTGGACTCATCATCACCATCAACGCGTCAGGGGCACCCCCCGGTCACAGGCAACCGCATTTGGGTGCAGCCCTCAAAACACGACCGGATGCCTGTTCGCGGCAGGCGTCCTCCGCGCTCGCATATACAACCGCTGGCTGCAGTTCGCCCCCCGGCCCGGGTGGGTCTGGGGCATTGAGGTCACCATATGAGGATCCCTGGCGGAAAGAATCGGCGGTCCTGCGGGGAGCGGACCCAACCGGCGCCGCCGGCCTGGGGTGAAATATTGCGCAGCGTCTGTCCCGGTATCACGCAGAGCATGCCCCGAGTGCGGGAGCTAAACTCCCCGGGATGGGGATCGACACACCTTCCAGCCCGGGCGCACCTGGGCAGACATCTCATCGAGGACCCGGACCCCGGGGTGGCGCAATCTCCGAGGGTCTGATGAACACTGTGCCTTCCTCAATATCGTTGCCCTGCATCTCTGCACTGGCACCGCCCCACAAATACATGTTGCAGCCCAGCTTGGCCCGGTTGTCCCGCGCCGTATTTCTGACCAGGGTCGGAGTTGAACGGTAGATGGCGAGGGCACCCCCCCCGCTCTTCATCTTCCCCACTGCCTGATTGCCCACAAACCGGTTGCCTCTTATTTGAGGCCGGCTGTCATTCATGATGCTCACCCCCGCACCAAAGCCATAGTCGGAGCCCGCCGTGTTATCGCTGAACTCGCTGTTGAGTACCCGGGGGGACGAATTGTCCCAGATGGCAATCGCCCCACCATCCCACCTCGCTGTGTTCCGGGAGAAGACGTTATCGGACAGCTCAGGCGAGACCCCCCGGCTGATCGACACACCACCACCTATTGAAGCCCTGTTGGCGATGAACCTGCAGTTGCGCACGGTGGTGCCGTAGGGGAGTTCACGATGGGACTGGGCATCCTCGGGACGGGGGAAATCCCGTGCCACCCGCATCCCCCCGCCCAGTACGGCGCAGTTGCTGCTGATCTCGTTGTCCTCGATGAGGGCAGCCGAGGTGGCACAGACATAGAGCCCCCCACCCATGTCTGCCGCATTCCCGGAGATGACGTTATTCCGCACGGTGGGATTCGACCCGTCTCCGATGAACACGCCTCCCCCCGCCCGGGCAACCTCTCCCAGTACATTCCACCGCACAGCAAGGCAGCCGATCCCACCGGTGATGGTGAAACCCTTCAGAACCGTGCGCCGGGTCTCCTGTCGGCCAAAGAAGACGGCCGGTCCCTGTCTATCCCCATCGATCACCGTGTGTCCAACGGTCTCTTGATCGTCCGGGTTCTCACTGACAACGGTGATCTCCTTGCCCAGGAAATCCACGTTTTCCCTGTACACCCCGGGTCGAACCAGCACAGTGTCACCACTTGAGGCCGCCCGGATTGCCCCACCCACGGACTCATATTGATCGGGTACAATCAGCAGGCGCGCCTCACGACCCCCATTCTCTCGGTGACCTGAAAGCCAGCGAAGCACAAGAATCGTCGCTGCAACCACCAGGACCAGCAGTAGAAATAGGACCATCAGCCTCCACCTTCAAAGGTGTTATCCTCCACCGTGGCGCGGTTCCTCTCCCACATGAAGACAGCCTCGCAATTGTCACCGCCGAATCGGTTGCCCCGGATGATGGGAGCCGCATTCTGGGACACCGACAGGCCCCGTCCACGGTCTGACGCATTCTCCTGGAGACGGTTTTTCACAAGGGCAGGTGCGGCGCCCCACTCAATCATCATCCCGCCTCCCTCCTCGGTGGCCTCGTTTGCGATGATGTGATTGCCGCTGACCACGGCGCGGCAATTATCCCAGAAGCACATCCCCCCTCCACGGCCGGCCCGGTTTTCGCGAAGCACGTTGTTTTCGACCAGGGGTGACTCATCAGAGACGTGCAACCCTCCCCCGGCGAGAGCGCAGTTACCGGCCACGGTGTTGCTCTCGACCCGGGGCGGCAGCCGTTTCTCATCCTCTTCCTCAGCAGTATCCTCCCACTGAATCATGAGGCCGCTTAGGTCACCCTCAGCCTCATCCTCAAGGGTTGGGATTCGAAAATCTCCCGGTGAAGCCTTGTCCAGATAGGCTGCGATATCCTTCGTCGCGAGGGGTTCGCGCCGACCCTCAACTCTCACAGAATCCCGTCCGATGTGAATTCCTCCGCCGCACCCAGCAGCCTCATTGTCGACGATCCGGTTTCTCACGATGACCGGCCAGGAATCATCAACGAAGATGCCGCCCCCATCCAGTTCACTCAGGTTTGCAGCTATTACATTGTTCTCTATGGTGGGACCGGAGCCGTTCCGCACCGTCACCCCACCTCCGGAGGGGGGTCCGTAAAAATCCCCCCGTCCTCCTGTCAGGGTGAAACCTGCCAGCGTCGCCTCCTCGTTCTCCCCACTGCAGAAAGAGACCACGCTTCCCCGCTGTTCGGCATCCAGGACCGTACCGGTGACAGTCTCCCGGTCGTTTGGATCCTCACTGCGAACGGTGATGCTTTTGCCTTTGAAGTCAATCGTCTCCCGATACCGTCCCGGACTCACGATCACCACCGAGCCCGCCGTCGCTGCATCGATGGCGGCCTGTACGGTCGGGTACTGATCGGGAACCGTCAGAGTACGGGGCTTTTCATCCCCTGACGGTTCAGGTTCGCCATCTTTGCGCCTTCGCCGGAAGAACCACATCGACAATCAACCCCTCCGATCGAAATCTGCGGCCTCATCACTGTTCAAAGCCCCGATCACCTCACAGAGGACCTCCTCCACAGTGCTGTCCGAGGCATCAATGAGCAGATCCGCCTTCATTTTTGCATAGGACAGAAGCTGCCGTTCAACCTGGAGTCTCTCGCGATGCAGGTAGCTCCGTCTGGCCCCAACAATCTCGTCCCGGGCGTCCAGATGTACCAGGAAATCGGGATTGTGCCTGGCCCAGAGATAGGGCACTTCTGAGTGTTCCTGGGCCACCTCCACCGCAGAGTATCCCCTCTGCCGCAGCTGCTGCACAAGGGTGGTCTTCCCCACGGCACATATTCCCACCACCACGATCAGCGGAGCGCGCCTCACCCCTACATCCCCCCTGTAAATGGGCCGGGCCTTATGATACGATTCAGGTATACGAGATCTCCCCCACCCCTCGTGACGGGAGTGAGTTGTGTGCAGATAGTCATTACCGGTGATACCCACATTCCCCAGCGATCAGAAGACATCCCACAACGTATCTTGAGCGCAATCGCTGATGCGGACCTGGTCATTCACACCGGTGATTTCAACTCAGAAGACGCCTATCAGATCTTCGCTCAAAGGTCGAAGAGGCTCCACGCCGTGCGCGGCAATCGCGATGAGGGCAGCCTGGAAGATCTACTGCCCCAGCACCTGGCCTTTGAACTCGGAGGCATAGGGGTAACCTTACTGCATGGTCACACCTACGGCCGGCCGAGACCGTCTCGCCTGGCCCGGGAGTTCGGTCCCGACTCAGACCTGATCATCTACGGCCACCTCCACCGACCCATCATCGTACGATTCCGTGGATGCACCCTCATCAACCCGGGGTCGCCCGTAGAGCCAAGGGGAAGCAAGGCTTCTTACGTGACGGCCTCCCTGGGCGACGGCAGGGTTGACGCGAGGATAATCTACCTGGAATAGGCATCACCCCTTCGTTAATTCTACTATGTTCAGCCCAGCTCCTGCTTCCGGGAGACGGATCTTTCCCGCCCACATCAGGCCGGTTGCAGAGGACCTGCCGCTGCCCCTGACTCCCGGGCGGCCCGCCTTATGTCGACCGGATGCCTCCATTTCATCCACTACACTTGACATTTCTTCCTCCTACGACCAAAATTGCAGTGGAACTCCTTTTTATTGTTGCTACAGGGTGGGAGAAGGAGAAGGCAGACACTATGCAACTATACCTTATAATCACTATTCTGGGGCAAATATCTTGTATGTTTCTGGGATATATGGTATCGTTGAGTTGCTGTGGTCGGCCGTAACCTACGCGGAGAGGAGACCGGATAGTCATGAAGTCTACCGGGATCGTTAGGAAAGTTGATGAACTGGGGCGTGTGGTAATTCCAATCGAACTTCGTAGAACCTTGGACATTCACAAGAAGGATTCCCTCGAGATCTATGTCGATGGAGAAAACATCATCCTTCGCAAGTATGAGCCGGGATGCATATTTTGCGGCAACGCCTACAACACACAGCAGTTCCGCGGGAAGACGGTGTGTAAAGGCTGCACCGAAGCGATGGCCAATATGTCCGGATCATAGATTCAAACGGAGGGCACGGGGCGGAGCACTGCCCCGTGCCCTCAACATTTTCCCACCGGTGAGATCCCCTACAGAACCTGGAAATGCTGCATCGAGCCGTACAGGTCCACCAACCTGCTGAGGTTTCCCGCTGAGAAGAACGAACACTTGCCCCGGGTGAACTGCTTCGCCACCTCGACGACAAACTGGGCGGCAGCGGCGATGTCCACTTCCCTGCTGGAGCCCGTTGCGGAGCCCGGAATGACGGCCTCACTCGTGATTGCCACTCCGACCACCGGGCTGTCGGTGGCCGTGCAGGGCTGCATCAGGCTGTTGATGTGATCCAACCCGTTTCCGTACGGGGTGATGTCCTGTTGAGACAGCGGAAGGACCGCGGGAGGGCGCCCTGATGTCCGCTGCATTATCTCCAGAAGGTCCGGTGAAGGGGGCAAGATGTAGCCTGCCTTTGCCGTGGGGGTTATGGCAAAGCCATTGTGGTTGATAACCCGGTTTCCCTTGGTCGTGTCTATGCTGAGGACAGCGTCCATATCGCCGTGGATCTCTCGCTCATTCATGGTCCGCATATCCACAGGAGACCCCATGAAGGGCACCGGATCGTGGGGGATTATTGGTGCGTCCGGACAGATGTGAGTGGCAATGATGACATCGCCGGGCAGGAAGTCACCGTGTCGCTGTAGGGTCAGGATCTTCAGTGCCACGCTCAGGGCGCATATGGCTCCGTCGGCGTCCGAGACCAGACCGATCTCGGAGGGACGGGCCCCCAGCCCGCCGAGTCGACCGATGACCCCAAGCGTGGGAGAATCACCACCGCGGCCTCGTCCGGAAGAACCGTAGATTCTCAGCCGGATGAACTCCGTTGCCCCCCTGTCCCCCTCCACTCTCTCGACTGAGATCATCTTCAGACCCCGCTCTTCAAAAAAGCTTCGCACAGAATGGGCATCTACCCAGGCTCCATCCAGCAATTCTACAACTTCGAGAACCTGTCTCAGCACCACCTAGAATCAACCCTTTCTCAGGACCTTACCGGGCCGCACCTCACGCTGCGCATTGTCGGCAATGACGATCTCACCGTTGACCAGCACAGACTCAATGCCCACCGGGAAGCGGTGTGGATCTTGAAAGGTAGCGCCGTCCCGCACGGTCTCCGGATCGAAGACAACCACGTCCGCCCAGAATCCCGGCAGCAGCAGGCCCCGATCCCACAACCCCAACCTGGCCGCCGGACGCGAAGTCATCTTGGCCACCGCCAGCTCCAGGGGCATTATCGCCTCCTCCCGGGCGTACTTGCCCAGAACCCGCGGGAAGGTACCGTAACTGCGAGGATGAGGCTTGCCGCGCCCCAACATGCCTCGCGGTGCCAGGGCGCTTCCGTCGGACCCCACCATCACCAGGGGGTGCGCCATGATCTCTCTGACGTCTTGCTCGGAGAGTCCGAACCGCACCGAGCCCACGTTCCCTTCCTCCTCGAGCAGAAGATCGAAGACGGCGTCCCGGGGATCCAGCCCCCGTTGATCAGCGATATCCGCGATGCTCATTCCCTCGCATTCGCTGTTCGCCTCGGATGCGACCCGGGAGACCATCAACCGATCCCAGCCGCCGTCGGCACCCCGCATCTCCTCTTTCAGGGCCTGGCGCTGATCGGCATCCCGCAGCCGGCTGAGCATGGCCTCACGGCCCCCATCATGGGCCCAGGCCGGCAGACTGGCCGTCAGTCCGGTGGCAGTGGCAATGTAGGGGTATTGGTCGGCGGTGATGTCCAGACCTTCTGCGCGAGCACGCTCCAGCTGCTCAAGGACGCGACCAGCCTGCCCCCAGTTGGGCTCGCCCACGATCTTCAGATGGGATACCTGGACGGGACAGCCACCCTCCCGGCCGATCTCTATGGCTTCTTCCAGGCTCTGTTCCTGCCGGTCCGCCTCATTGCGGATATGAGTGAAGTAGATGCCGTCGCACTCGTTCAGGACCTCCGCCAGGGCCACCAGCTCGGCAGTATCGCAGTACACACCGGGAGGATATATGAGCCCGCTGGACATGCCTGCAGCACCTGCCTCCATGGCCTCGCGCAGCATTTCACACATCCGGTCCAGCTCATCAGGCGTCGGCTTCCGATCCTTCTCTCCCACCACCATCCGCCTGATGTTGCCGTGTCCGACCAGGGCCACGCAGTTGACTGCGGCACCCCGATCCTCCAGCAGTGAAAGGTAGTCCTCCATTGAAGACCAGGACAGGTCCTGCATGTCAGGAAAGCCCGTCAGATGCTTCTTCATCTCCTCGATCCGTTCGGGCTGAATGGGGGCAGCAGAGACCCCACACTGCCCGATCACCTCGGTGGTGACGCCCTGCCGTATCTTGCTCTCAGCTCGAGGGTTGATCAGGAGATTGGAATCCGAATGCGAATGTATGTCGATGAACCCGGGGGATACCACCAGTCCCGTTGCATCGATGGTCTCCCTTGCATCCCTGTCGGCAAGCTCACCCACCGCTGCAATCCTGCCCCCATCAATTCCCACGTCGGCTCGAAACCAGGGACCTCCGGTGCCGCTTATGACGTTGCCTCCGCTGATGATTAGATCGAACATGAATCCAGTCCACCTCTTTCCTGTTTACAACTGAAGCATCCGGGCATTGTGTGCCCCGCAACTGCATTCCTTCAACCTCTGCCGCCCGCATCCTGCAGCGCTTTCGGACAGCCCATTGACAGGTCAGCCGTCAGGTGCGTTGCTCAAGGTAGGCGCGGTACAGATCACTGCGTGGCATCCGGTGTCCCCGGGCCACGATTCTCGCCGCATCGGCCACGCGGTAGCCCGCCTCTACGAGCAATGACACCTGGTCAACCACCACGTCTTTCACCTCGTGCCCGTCACCGGGTGGGGCATCTCCCCCGGCATCCTCCGCCATCGAATACCCAGGGGGAGCAATGATCAGGGTGAACTCACCTCGCAGTGAACCCGGGTTGCGGCGGTAGTGGTCTGCCAGGGAAGAGGGGGTTCCCGTCACGGTCTCCTCGTAGACCTTGGTCATCTCCCGTGAGATGCTGAGCTGCCGTTCTCCGAGAACCCGGGAGATCGCTTCCAGGGTCTCAGGCACCCGTCCCGGCGCCTGAAACAACACCAGCGAGATGTCAATGAAGGCCACCTCGCGAAGGAAAGATTCGATCTCGCTGCCCCTGGGCGCGAAACCCAGGAAACAAAACCGGTCGGTGGGAAGCCCGCTTATGCTCAGGGCAGCCACGGCCGCAGAGGGACCGGGGACCGTCATCACCGGGATCTGCCGTCTCCGCGCAGCTCTAACAAGGTAAAACCCCGGATCAGAGATCCCCGGTGTGCCCGCTTCTGATATGAGGGCCAGATCCTGACCCTGCTCCAGGCGGGCCATGAGCCGGGGCAGCATCTGTTCCTTGTTGTGATCGTGAAAACTCCTGGTGGGGGTGCTGATTCCGTGGCGGCTGAACAGTATTGAGGCCCTGCGAGTATCCTCAGCAGCTACCAGATCAACCTCCCGCAGGACGGACACGGCCCTGCCGCTTATGTCTTCAAGGTTCCCAATGGGGGTCGCGACAACAAAGAGGGTTCCCCCCTTCGCCACTTGGGCCTCACCTCCAGCACAGGGGTACACGCCAGGTCACCGGCTCCCTGCGCAGATTGTGAGATCATCCAGGGCATAGCTGACAACCTCGCCGCTCGCAAGCCTGACGTGGACCCTGCGTTCGAGGCTATTGCACCGCACGACCCTTCCCCCACCGTCGGCAGTCTCAACCCTGGTCCCCTGATCGGGCAGCACCTCCTCTGCCTCCTCGTACACCTCATCCTCATACTGAAGGCAGCACATCAGCCGGCCGCACAGGCCGGATATCTTGGAGGGATTCAGCGACAGGTTCTGCCGCTTGGCCATTCGAATGGTTATGGGAGAGAACTCATCGAGGAAGCTGGTACAGCAGCAGGGACGCCCGCAGGGGCCCATGCCGCCGATCATCTTCGCCTCATCGCGAACACCAATCTGGCGGAGCTCGATGCGGGTGTGGAAGGTTCGAGCCAGGTCGCGGACGAGCTCCCGGAAGTCGACCCGGCCATCGGCGGTGAAGTAAAAGAGAAGCTGACTGCCGTCAAAGGCGCATTCAGCATCAATCACCTGCATCTTCAGATCATGCTGATCCGCCTTGCGCTGACAGATCCGCCGCGCTTTCTTTGCCTCCAGTTCCTTGTCATTGACTCTCCTGCGATCATCTTCTGTCGCGAGCCTGGTTACCTGCCTCAAAGGGCTGACTACTTCGTCCGGCTTCACCTCTTGTGGGCCGAGGACCACCCATCCATACCCAAGGCCGCGAGACGTCTCAACGATGACATCGTCTCCACTGGTGATGTCGAGCCCCCTCGGATCGAAGTAATATATCTTACAGGCCCGTTTGAAGCGAACACCAATCACTTCCGGCACGGGCTCTTGCCTCCTTC
This sequence comes from Clostridia bacterium, assembly GCA_003562655.1. The sequence continues at coordinate 5,785 of PWUC01000091.1, read as the reverse complement.
GTACGCAACTGTGTCTGTATCAGAGTCAATTATAGCGAGACTGAAGAAGCCTCTGCAACTTCACCAGGGCCACCTCAATGGCCAGTCTTCTGTTGGCATAGGCTTCCAGCGCCTCCACGGTTTGGGCAATGACATCGACACACTCGGCGAATACGCGCGCTCCACCCGGAAGCAGGTGTCCTCTCATGATCACCAACAGGAGAGCCAGGTTCTCGACGGCTTCCTCCCGGCCCTTCCCCAGGCTCTCCGCCCAGCGGGTGACCTCGACGGGAGCCAGAGCCGCCTCCCCGATCAGCCGTTGAGTCAACTCTTCAGTCGTCGTCCACCGATCCTCTGCCGACTCAGAATTTACCAGGTCCTCGGCGAGCTCCACATCGCCGGCGGTCACAAGGTAAAGCTCCCTGCGCCGCCCCTCTTCATCAAGACCAACCCGCTGCAGCCTATCGCTGAAGGCACAGAAGCTGAGATTCTTGAACGGGACCTTCACACAGCGCGAACGGACCGTCTGCAGAAGCGGCTCCAGACTCGGCGAGATCAGCACCAGCACCGAGCTGCCCACGGGATCCTCAAGAATCTTCAGCATAGCGTTCTGCGCCTCGGGTGTGAGACGGTTGGCCTCGGGGACAATGAGCACCTTGTGCCGCGCCGCAAAGGTCCTGCGCCTCATCACCGGGCGAACTTCCTTTCGTATTTGATCTATGCTGATGGTCGCCCTGTTAGCCGCAGGCTGCAGAATATGAACATCCGGATGATTTCCTGCCGTACTTATGCGACAGGCAGGACAGGCGCGGCAGGGTCTCGCTGTGGGCGAGGCGTCCTCACAAATCAGCGCCATCACAAACCAGCGCGCAAGGGCCAGCTTCCCCAGTCCCCGTGACCCGTGGAAGAGGTACGCGGGACTGACATCATCCCGAGACATCACGCTGGTCAGGATGCGGTGCGCCACCGGCTGGTCGCCGCTCACCACATCCCTGTCAAGTGACACCGCCATCGGCATCCTCCCTCATACATGCAGGAACTGGTCCACATTGAGCACAAAGACCGTTGCCCCCCCAACCGTGACCTCCACGGAATAGGGCACAAAAGAGTCCCCGGTACTCCCTCTGATGGGAGTCAACGGTGTGACAATCTGTTCTCTTGTGCGACATACTTGCTTTATGATGCCGGTGATCGCCTCAACATCGTCATCATCACATCCGACTAAGAGGGTGGTATTACCCTCTCGAAGAAATCCCCCCGTACTGGAAAGCTTGGTCGCTCCATATCCCGCATCTGTCAACTCTTGTAGAAGATCGACCGCATCTCGATCCTGCACAACGGCCACAACAAGCTTCACCTGGCTCACCTCATCTCCACTGAAAGCTTCTGCCCAATGGAACCCATCCGTCCGGCCTGAAGATCATGACTTGTTCCGGTCCCCCAGACGAGCTGCAACTGCACGCCTGATGATGCCCGCCGTTCTACGCACTCCTCCCATCGTGTCAATGACGAAAATGCGTTCTGGAAAGCGACGGGCCAGAGAGAGATACCCGCTGCGGACGCGTCGGTGATAGCGTTCCTCACGGGCCTCAATGCGGTCTGTCGGTGCTCGCCTCTCCGATGACTCAAGATCCGCTCCCCGACCCAGGATAAAGGTCAGGTCGGGCAGGAGATCTCCCGTTGAAAACCTGTTGATGTCCCATACCGAGGACAGCGGGACCCCCAGGCCGAAACTCTGGTAAGCCACACTTGAATCCACATAGCGATCACATACCACGACGTGACCGGCAGCAAGGGCAGGCCGTATCATCTTCTGGACAAGCTGAGCTCGTGCTGCCGCAAACAGCAGGGTCTCAGCCCGGGCCGACATCTCCTCTTCATCGGACATGTCCAGCAGCAAGGTGCGAACAGCCTCCCCCAGGGCAGTGCCGCCCGGCTCGCGGGTCTGCACGACGCGGTGTCCGTGGGCCTGCAGCCATGAAACGAGAAGGTCTGCCTGGGTGGTCTTTCCCGACGTTTCCACACCCTCAAAGGATATGAAGAAACCGTTGTGACTGGAGGAGATCATCTCACAGCGAAAGGACTCTTCCCTATTGCGATCCATGGGCTGTACGATCCTTCACCCTCTTCTGCACGCAGAGTGGACACGCATACGTAAAGCCGAATACGAGAGCCTCCGAACAGCGCAAAATCCCGGGGCCAAGCCTGTTTGAAAAGACGAGTGCACTCACCAGGCCCACCTGATGCCGGACACCTATTTACTAATTCTACTGTCCCCCCCTGATTTCCTCCAAATTCAGGTGAGACCGGCGAGTGGATCAGTCTGTTTGCATCCCCCGTTCACCGAGCATCACTTCATCATCGGATATCAAGAACCGCAGGGCCAGGTAATTGAGTACAAGCCCGCTCATGGTGGCCACAGCCCCAATGGCAGCACCCCAGCTGGGAACCACCAGGGTGAGCAGGAAGACCGCTGAGCTCAGGCCGACGAGATCAACTGCCCGTGCAGCACCGATGACGCCCGTCCTCCGGCAGGCCAGGGCAACCCCCGTCTTGAGGTCAACCAACCCACAGAAAAGGGGGTATGCGGACAGAAGGAAAAGCACGATCCTGGCATCACCCACCAGTGCCGGCTCCAGGCCTATCGCCCCTACAAGGAGCCAGTCGGCAAGACCGCTCACTGTCATCAGCACCAGACACGCCGAGGTGGCGACCTGCAAATACCGGGCAAACCGGCGCAGTACCCGCAACCAGTGAGCATTCTTCAGAAAGACCATGACTGTCTGGCGTAGGGTCATATGAAGGAAGGAGCTCAGAGCCCACACCAGGGACCAGACAACACTGAACACTGCCAGACTCCGCTCTGGATCATCGGTGCGCGAAAGCCCGGCGTTGATCAGGGGCATTACCAGACTGCCCAGCAGTGCATTCACTGTCAGAGGCCAGAGAAAGACCAGGCAGTCCCTCACGCTTGCTGCCTCACCCTCAACGGGCTGAGAGGGTAAGGGGCCATTCGCCCGAAGGACAAAAAGACAGCATACCAGGGTCTCCAGCGCCATTCCCCCGATCCAGATTACCGCTCCAACCATGGTGCCGCTGAGGAGCCCCAACCGGGGAAGATAGGCGGCCATGACAAGCCCACCGAGCAGCCGCGCGATCGTTGCCGCCGTCATGTACTCTGTCTTGCGTGAAAGCATCAACACCGCCTGGGCCCATGCCCTGGCCCCGTATATCAACGGAATCGCCAGGCACAGGCGAACCACACCCAGAATCTCAGGGAAGAGACTATCCGGTGCGCCGAATACATCCACGTAAACGAAGCGGCCAAAGGGCGTGTAGCCCAGAAGCACCATCCACACCATGACGAACACGGCAATTCCAGCAGCCGCGACAAGACCGCTGCGCATACTGGCCTTGTCGGAACCGAAGGCGATCAGCATATCGCGAGTACTCCAGAGTGGAGATGCAAAAAGATTGGCAATCGTGTGGCCCAGAGCAAAGGCAGCCAGGGCAATCTCGGGGCGGGGTGTGCGGGCAAGTCCCGAGTTGACGATGGAATGGCTGCTGGCCATGAGCACCGAAGTGATGCCAAGAGGTATGTGAAACCGCAGTATCGCTCTCATCCTCAGCCGATCGTGCATTACAACAGCCAAAGTCTCTACCTTCTTTCTTCCTCGACGAGCGATGAGACAGGCACAGGTCAGATGGATATACAGCATGGCTATCTCCGACAATGATGCCATTATTGCAGACTCAAAGGACCAAGACAAGGGCCAGGATTGCTGCTGCAGCCTCAGCCAAATCCCCTGGGACAAACTCCAGGTTCCCGTTCATGTCGACAGTGAAGAAGTCCATCCAGCGCCCGAGATACGTCTCGACATCCTCACGAATCGCCGTTGATCCACACCTGTTGAGATCCACCCGGGGCCTGCTGAAGCTTCTTTTCAACCTGGCCCCGCTACCTGCCTTGTAGTCTGGCGATCAGGGGGATGGTCCGTCGTCATGTCACTGGATGCGATGACCATGTTGTCGGTGTCACCATGATGTTCATCTAGACGCACCGACCCACACGAACCTGGTGGAAACGCAAAATCTCACACCGCCCGCAGTTTGCCTTTCCCCGCATTTCCATGACAGAATATATTCGATACCAGCGTACTTGTCTGCTGTACGTTCCTGGATCTTGGATTACCACCAATCAGCACGGGGGCATGGATGCAATGACGATGAGTCGCAGGAGTTTTGTGAAGAATTCTCTGCTCGCCGGGGGTGCGGCGCTGCTGGGTCTTGCTGGCGGAGCGCTGCTGAAGGGATGTGTGCCGGAGGAGGAAGAAGAAAAGGAGGCGGTTCTAAGAGACTCTCCTGCCTATGCAAAACTGGAAGATGAGGGCAAGCTCGCCGGGCGGGTGGAAGAAGCCTATGCGGTAATGGAAGCATGTACGCTCTGCCCACGCCAATGCGGGGTAAACCGCCGCGAGGGCGAAAGAGGATTCTGCAGAGCCCCGGGAGAGGCGATGGTGTTCAGTCACAGCCCTCACTTCGGAGAAGAGCTTCCGCTTGTAGGAAACAACGGTTCGGGCACGATTTTCTTTTCCAACTGCAATCTCCGTTGCGTATTTTGCCAGAACTATCCCATAGCCCACAAGGGCAGGGGCCGAGAGGTCAGCGATGAAGTGCTGGCGCAGATGATGATTGACCTCCAGACCCGGGGATGCCACAACATCAACCTCGTTACACCAACCCACGTCATGCCGAACATACTCGGTGCTGTGCGCATTGCCTTGAAGAGAGGGTTGCATCTGCCTCTTTGCTACAATACGAGCGGCTACGAGCATTTGGAAATGATAAAGATGCTGGACGGTATTGTCGATATATACCTGCCGGACATGAAATTCATGGACGGTGAGGAGGCAGAGCGTTACAACCATGCTGAGGCTCATGACTACCCAGAGAAGGCACAGGAAGCGCTAGTAGAAATGCATCGCCAGGTAGGAGATTTGGTTTCCGATGAGCGCGGCATTGCCCAACGCGGGCTGATGGTGCGCCACCTGGTAATGCCCAACCGGGTGGCCGGCACTCGGGAATTCGTCAAATGGGTGGCCGAAAACCTTTCCCCGAATACGTACGTGAACATCATGGCCCAGTACCGGGTGGCATACAGAGCCTTCGAATACGAACGCATAGGCCGGGCCATTACCCCGGAGGAATATGTCGAGGCAATGGAATGGGCCAAAGAAGCTGGGCTGACCAACCTTGACGGAAGATCCCTGGAACAGCTCGAAAGGGCACGAAAGCTCCTCAAGTAGAGTTGGCCTCCGGTTTTCCCATCAGGCCCATCTGCCGGGTATTTCCGAACCACAGTACGTGCATTTGCCGTCTTCCATGTGCATCGCGTCAATGACAAACCCCACTCGATCAATGATCTTCTCGCCGCAGCCCGGGCAGAACGTGTTTTCTCCTTCATGATCGGTCACCCTGGCTATATAGACGAATCTGAGTCCCGTCTCCAGGGCAATGCTGCGGGCATTCTCAAGGGTAGAAACAGGTGTCCTTGGCAGTTCTGAGAGCTTATACAGGGGATAGAAGCGGGAAAAGTGAAGCGGCACCCCTGTTCCCAGTTCGTTTACAATCCATTCGCACATTTTTGCTATTGTCCCCATGTCGTCGTTGAGGGTAGGAATGAGAATGTTGGTGATTTCGATGTGGACACCCGCGTCCCTCAGTAGTTTTAGGGCATCCAATACCGGGGCCAGCTCCCCGCCCACAACTTCGCGGTAGAATTCCTCATCGAAACCCTTGAGATCAA
>PWUC01000144.1 GCA_003562655.1 Clostridia bacterium | reverse complement strand
ATGTTCACGTAGGTGTCCGTCGAGAGGTTTTCAGCCACCCAGTTGACGAACTCCCGGGTGCCGGCCACCCGGTTAGGCATCACCAGGTGGCGGACCATGAGCCCTCGCCGGGCGATGCCGCCCTCGTCGGTGACCAGGTCACCAACCTGCCGATGCATCTCGAGGAGGGCTCCCGGCGCCTTCTCGGGGTAGTCGTATGCTTCGGCGAGGTTGTAGCGCTCCGCCTCCTCACCGTCCATGAACTTCATGTCGGGCAGGTATATGTCGACTATGCCGTCCAGCATCTCGATCATCTCAACACGCTCGTAGCCGCTGGGGTTGTAGCAGAGCGGAAGCCGCAGGCCCTTGTCGTGGGCGATGCGCACGGCAGCCAGGATGTTGGGCATGACGTGGGTCGGGGTAACCAGGTTGATGTTATGGCACCCGCGAGCCTGCAGGTTGAGCATGAGCTGGGCGAGCTCCTCGTCACTCACTTCTCGCCCCCATCCGTGGTGAGCTATGGGATAGTTCTGGCAGAAGACGCAGCGCAGGTTGCAGTTGGAGAAGAAGATGGTGCCGGACCCCCGGTTTCCGACCAGGGGGATTTCCTCGCCGAAGTGAGGGCTGTAGCTGGCTACCATGGCCTTCTTGGGTGCTCTGCAGAATCCTCGCTCGCCTTCAAGGCGATTCACCCCGCACTGACGGGGGCACAGCGTGCATGACTCCATCACGGCGTAGCCTTCCTCCACCCGCTCGGCCAGCCTGCCCTCGTGCTCCAGCGCTGCGTACGCGGGGAACTCGGGAATGTCCTCGACATCTTCTTCCGCCTTTGGCGCACATCCCTTGAGCAGGAAGGCACCGCCGCTAAGACCCAGCAGGGCGGTGCCGCCGAGGAGGAGAAGCTTCTTCACGAAACTCCTGCGATCAAGCGTCATTCTGGTGTGCCTCCCGTGGTCAGGTTTTTCTCCGAGAGTTCTCCATCAGGACATGGAATGCTGTATTGCGCACTCTGCCACCGTCCCAACAGTGACGGTTCATCCCGGACTCAGTGAGATGTGAAGGGTTCGCTGACCCAGCTACTCAAGATCACGTGGTGTCAGAGGACGGCTCCTCAAGATCCTTGGACTTCCTTATGAGCACCTGCAGAACGTCCCGGTGTTCATCGACACTACCGGGCTTCAGGATGATCCTGTATCTGCCGTTCCGCTTGTCATAATCCATCAGATCGAGTCCATGATCCTCGAGGAGACCCTCGATCTCTTCTGATCGTTGCAGTCGGACCTCAATACTTGCATACCTCTTGCGCGGCCTGAAGATGATGAAGTTGTCGACCTGGTTCCTCCGGGCTAGCCCGATGTAGAATTTGTTGTATTTCAACTCATAGCCAGGCAGCAGGGAGGTGATGATCTCCAGGACCTCATCGACGATGCTGACCGTTTCTCTCGTTCCTCGTTCCGCCTCCCAGTAGCTCCGGTCAGCGATTTCCTGGACCTCTTCATCTTCCTCGAACAAACCAAGCTGAACCTCGTCGAGAATGGTCGTGAACGTCAAGAAATACTCTTCATGTAGTCGATACGCGTTGAACTGTATTGCGATCAGCGGTATGAATCCGTTGAATAGACTTATTATGTTAAGGAATCGGCTCGTAACATCCTCTGCGATGATTACTGCGCAATGCTCATACTGGGGATATCTCTTCCTTTCGAGGTCCCAGTACTCAATCGTGCGGATGATGTGACTCTCATCCATTTTCCCGAGCTGAATTTCGACCTCATACCGCTTGCTTGAATCTGGATCCTGCAGGAGAAGATCCAGTCTGCCCGCTCTCGGTTGAGGACGTTCTCTGTCGCGTAGAATGAGATCGCCGAGGCCCAGTATACTCGGGTCTCTCGCGATCTGGTCCTGTAGCCAGGATTCGTTCAGGTGCGGGTCTTCTTTGATGCTGATTTTGGTGGTCCTAACAATTTTCAGGTCGCAAGACATATATCCGAACCTCCTCGCTTACATGTCTCGTAGATCGGCCCGGCTGTACGTTAGATTCTAGTAGAGCATGCCGTTTTCCTCCGACACGGTGACACACGTTGAGCGGGTACGACTTGATGCTTACATTGCGTGTGCCTCTGATGGCGGGTGCAGGATCTCACTTTGTCGGTTTGCAATCAGCGCTGTGGTATGGCGTGCGCCCAAGACTTGGTACACAACGGCGACTCATTATTGGATTCCGAAGGGCAATAAGAACCGCTTTCGCGACAATGGATCAGTGATTACAGGTACCCTGGCGAAGGGCATTGTTCAACCGGGGCATCACCTCGGAGCATCACATAGCTGTCGTAATGGAACAGCTCGCCAGTCTCGACGGGCCTTCAAAGCCTGCCTGACAAAACGCTTGATCTGTCTCAGTTCTATGTTTTTGGCGATGCATTGAGCCCGTTCGTATCTGCTCTTACTCTTCAGGCCTCTGCTCAGACCGATGCCCTTGAGTAGCTGCATTTGCTCAGACTTCCACAGAATCCGCCCCAGCGCCAGCGGTGAAACGCTGCGATTTCGACGGGCCTTCCTGGCCTCGCACAGGGTCAGGTCGTTGATTCTAGCAACACAGCTGATGATTCCCCACCAGTCCGGTATGAGAGTCATCGCTTCGGAGTAGTGAGACTCCGCAACCACCAGGGTTGCCCTGTCAAAGACCCGGGAGTAAAGATCTGCCTGAGAAGGTAGGCGCTGCAGAGTGTCCTTCTCACTCTTTATCTCGTATCCACTCAGCTCATGGTTGACAACCGCAATGTCAACACGGGCGCAGCCGCCGCATATGTCCATCTCTGGCACAACCACCGTGGTTGCACCTGGCGCATACGCCTTCATAGAGCCCAACTTCTCAAGCAGCGATACCCTCACATCCCTGTCTCTGAGCGCCATTGCTCCTGCCTCCTGCCGGTGGACCATTATAGGGGCAACGAGCAGGTCTCGAGACCTGCAACTTCAGCCCTGAGAACGGTATTCGTAAGCGTAGACCTGGCCAGAGATGCATAACACTCGCCTACGTGTACCACGTTCGCCACTCCTCTATCCAATCCTCCGAGCGCTGGCGGCCTTATCATGTGTTGCGCCGACGCCGGTCGAGCACTCGTGGTAGATTCCTCTCGTTGGAGGTGCGGGTCTGGAGTCGTCGGGACATTCAGGCAGATCGGCGCTCTCATAAGCCGGAGCATCAGGATGAGTGAGTCTTCCCGAAACCCCCTTCACAGACGGTTCAACTTTGCACGGGAACCTCAGGGTGCCGTGAATCGATCCTCGGAGCCCCTGATGGACTTGAACCCGGAGATGATGTCCAGAAGCTCCTCGGTGATGACCGCCTGCCTCTGCTGCTGAAAGGCCGTCCTGAGCTCATCGAGACGTTCGGCGATGTTCTTCTCGGCGGCCTGCATTGCGGCCAGGCGGCTGGTGTTCTCGGCTGCCAGCGACAGCGCACACGCACGGTACAGCGACACGAAGAAGTACTGCCGGAGCAGGGCTGACAGGAGCTCCTCTGCAGGCATCGTGAAGGTGGGCAGGGAACGTGATTCCCACCGAAGCCTTTTCTGTCTCAGGTGGTCGATGCTGACGGGGAGCATGGTGTCTGCCTGCGGACTGAAGCCTCCGGGCAGGGGGCGGTTGTAGCAAAGAAGGGCCCTCCCGATGCCCTCCTGGGAGCGCCACCGCTCGATGTGTTCGAGCAGCAGCTGTACGAAGGGCGTGATCGCCCCTATCGAGCTCGGCATGCCGAACTCACCCACCAGCCCGGTGCCTGCGGCCCTCAGGCGGCTCACCGCCTGCTCACCGGCGGCAGCCATCAGGATCTCCTGAGGATGAGACGACCCCTGTTCTGGCTGCTCTGACCAGTGCTCCTGCAGTGCGTAGGAGACGATCTGCTCGTTGAACCGGCCGACCAGGCCGTGATCCGAACCGAAGACCATCACCAGGGCCGGACGCGAAGGGTCCATGACCGCGTCACCCCGCAGCTCGGTCTCGGAAGACAGGACCACCGAGAGCCCCAGCTCGACGGTGTGGTAGTAGTCATCGAGGGATTCGGCCGCCTTCTCGTACTGGCGGACGCTGGTGGCAGCCAGGGTCTTCATGGTCCTGACGATGGAGGACAAATCATCGGCGGTCTCGATCTGTCCCTGCAGGGTCTCGAGGGTTGAACTCACCGCTTCCTCCCCCCTTCCTGCTCGTCTGCGTCCCTCATTGAATCCACTGACCGCCTGGCAGCATCGATGATTGCATCCTGGTCATCCGGCGACAGCAGCTCGCCGTCTTCTATGCTTTCGCATACTCCCGGCAGCTCCTCCGTGACCGCCTCCCTGATCCTGGCCTCCGCCTCCGGGATGTCATCCACCCCGATGGGATCGAACAGCCCCTCGGTGACGGCCAACAGAACGGCGATCTGTTCGGGAATGGTAAGCCCCTGAAGTTCCGGCTGGGTGAGCACCCTGCGCACGCGGCGGCCGCGCTCTATGGTTTCGCGGGTCCTTTCATCGAGGCGGGTGCCGAAGCGGGCGAACATCTCCAGCTCTTCGAACTGGGAATAAGAAAGCCTGAGGTCACCCGTAACCGTGCGGTAGGCAGGCAGCTGGGTTTTTCCGCCGACCCGGGAGACTGACCGGCCCACATCCACCGCCGGCAGGTGGTTCCGACGGAACAGCTCCGGGGAAAGATATATCTGCCCGTCCGTTATCGAGATCAGGTTGGTGGGTATGTAAGCGGAGATGTTCTGGGCCTGGGTTTCAATGATGGGCAGCGCCGTCAGCGAACCCCCACCGTACTCCTCGCGGAGGTGAGTCGAACGCTCAAGCATCCGGGAATGCAGGTAGAAGATGTCACCGGGGTAGGCCTCGCGGCCCGGGGGTCTTTCAAGCAGAAGGGAGAGCTCCCGGTAGGAGCGCGCGTGCAGGGTGAGATCGTCGTAGACGATGAGGGCATCTTTGCCCTGCTCCATGAAGTACTCGGCGATGGTGGTGGCCGCAAAGGGGGCGATGAAACGCAGACCCGCCGGGCCGTCGCCAGAGGCGACCAGCACGATGGAGTACTCCATGGCGCCGTGTTCGCGGAGGCGGGCCACGAGCTTGGCCACGTCCGCTCCCTGCTGACCGATGGCGCAGTAGACGCAGATGACATCCCTGCCCGCCTGGTTGATGATGGTGTCGAGGGCGATGCTGGTCTTTCCGGTCTGCCGGTCACCCAGGATCAGCTCCCGCTGGCCCCGGCCGATGGGTATCAGGGCGTCGATGACCTTCAGACCCGTCTGCAGGGGCACGGTAACCGGCGCCCGGTGCATGATGGGCGGTGCCTCCCGCTCGACGGGCCACCGCTCCCTGGACTGCACGCCTCCGAGGTCGTCAATGGGGCGTGCTGTCGTGTCGATGACGCGTCCCAGCAGCCCCTCACCGACGGGTACATCCACCACCCTGCCCGTGCGGCGCACCCGGTCACCCGAAGCTATGTGCCGGTCGCTGCCTAGCATGATGACCCCGATCTCATCGGGGTCCAGGTTGAAGGCGATGCCCGT
>PWUC01000071.1 GCA_003562655.1 Clostridia bacterium | reverse complement strand
TCCGGAGTTGTCGTCGGCATCAGCTGCGCAGGTGATGAGCTGTTCCGGGTCGAGGGGAAAACCCCGTCCCTGCATCTCAGCGACGACTGCCTGTTCATCTCCGGGGTTGACTCCCTGGCCGCCGTGGATATCCCGACCATGGAGATTGCCTGGGAGCGAGACTTCGACGCCGATCACGTGTCCACAGTTTACTCCATGCGCGATGAATCCCCGGTGATCATGGTAGAGATCACCCCCCTGCCCCCCGCGGTCCAGACTCCGCCGGTCCTGAGGGTGGCGCTGCGTACCTGCTACCGGACGTACGTGATCATGGACCCCGACACGGGGGAAGAGCTCGAAAGATACGAGGCGGTGATGCCGGTACCCTACCGCCGCATAGAGGACGCTCCCGTGCAGTACCTGTACGGTCCCGACACGGTGTTTGCGGTGTGCCTGGCCACGGGCACCCAGATGTGGGCGGCGGATATCGGTGCCGGTGCCCTGATTGAGCGGCCCCCCCAGGAGCTCATTGAGGGTGCACGCTCGCTGTCGCGGGGTCCCGCCGTGGAGAGCCGCGAGGCGGTGGCTTTCGAGTATGCCCCGTACAGGATAGAAGGGTCACGCCTGCACATCGAACCCCTCCGGGCCCTGGTCCTGGACCGCGCCACCGGAGTGCCCATGTATGTTGCCGATGTCGGGCAGTACATGCACATGATAGGTGATAAGCTCCTCAGGGCGAGGATCAACGCCGAGGGTGATGTGATCCTGTCGATGGTCGGTCCCGAGTAGAGCGACGGGCTGACCGGACATCTTCAGTGCACCGCGTGGGATCTTGAGATGTCGCCGGCAGCGAGGTAGGGCTTCGGGTTCCGGGGCTCTGTCTCGCTGGTCCCTGTTGGCGGATGCGGTGATGGTCTTACCAGCCTTCATCCGTGCCTGATACCAGGGGCCTTCGTGGTACAGGGTTCAGAGAACCGCGCAGGCAGGGACACATACTGCATACCCCGCTAGCAGAAGAGAGGGACACAGGTAAAGGCGATGATGCTCATACTCACTCCCAACACCACACCCGCCGCAATGTCGGTTGGGTAATGGACGCCAACCATGACCCTGGATAGTCCCGTGATGGCCGCCAAAAACAGCAACGCGATACCGGCCGGTGGGTGTACGTACCATACAGATGTGCCGATCACGAAGGCGGATGTGGCATGCATGCTGGGAAAGGATGAGGCCTCGTCATGGGAAATCCGGCTCTCGATCTCCAGCGCAACGTATGGCCTATCCCGGTGACTGATGAGTCGCAACGCCCTGGCGGCGACGTATGCGGCTGCGGGGCCCAGGATGGACGGCACAATCGTCCGGTCACCGCCCAGCAGCTGCCACAGTAGACACAATGGAAGGGCCGGCCCCTCTGGGGTATGCTGGACTCAGTAGCAGTCAGAATCCGTGAGAGGAGCCGGCACCATGAATGATACCATATTTGTCGGTCTGGATGTGCAAAAGGAGACCATCGAGATAGCGGTTACAGAAGGACGGTGGGGCAACATAGAAGACCGGGGCAAGATCGCCAACACTCCGGAGGCGCTGTGGAGACAGCTGCGGAGGCTGGGTCCCAGGGAGCAGCTCTTGGCAGCTTACGAGGCTGGGCCCTGCGGTTATGGCATCTACCGGCAGTTGACATGCCGAGGTGTGCCCTGCGTTGTCATTGCACCATCGCTGGTGCCGCGTCGTCCCGGCGATCGGGTAAAGACTGACCGTCGGGATGCACGTATGTTGGTGCAAATGTTGCGGAGTGGAGATCTGCCGGTGATCTGGGTTCCCGACGAGGAACACGAGGCGCTGCGGGACCTGGTGCGGGCACGGGAAGATGCCAAGGTGGCACGTCATCGGTTGCGCCAGCAATTGGGGAAGATGCTGCTACGTCTCGGACACTACCCCCCACCGGGTGTCAGGGCCTGGACGGTGCGTCACCGAGACTGGCTACAAGGTCTGAAACTACAGCAGTCCGCCCAGCAGTTCGTGCTGGGAGAGTACATTCACGGACTTGACGAGGTTTCTCAGCGGATAGAGCGGTTGGATCGGCAACTGGAGCAACAGGCAAGGATGAGTCCGCACGCACCAGTCATTGCGGCCCTGCAGGCATTGCGTGGGGTGAAGGTGCTCACGGCCGCTACCTGGGTGGCGGAGTTGGGAGACTTGACGCGTTTCGCCCATCCCAAAAGGTTGATGGCATATGCGGGTCTGGTTCCCAGTGAGTCGTCAAGTGGTGCGCGGCAATATCGGGGCTCTATCACGAAAACGGGAAACCAGCATGTGCGACGAGTGACGGTTGAGGCTGCCTGGCATTATCGTCATCACCCACGGGTCAGTGAGGCGCTTCGAAAGCGCCAGGAGCATCTGCCCGAGAAGGTGAAGCAGATTTCCTGGACGGCACAGAATCGGCTTCATTGGAAATACCGGCGCCTCGTGGGGCGTGGCAAAGAGAAGAACAAGGCCGTCGTGGCTGTAGCTCGTGAACTGTTAGGTTTTGTGTGGTCGATCGGTCAGGAAGTAGCCCGGGACAGCTATATCACACAGAGTGCGGAAATAGTGCAGTAACCGCCGCTGAGGTAGTTGAGCTCGTGCACCACGGTCAAGGGTAAAGGCTTCGCGCCTACTGCAAAGGCACCTGACCATGACCACGCGGTCAACAGGCAAGGGCATACCGATCAAGGAATGACAGTACCAGGGTACAGGGGGCAGCGTGTGAGTGCGGCCACGGTACGGAGTATTCTCGAGCTTCCTATGTTGCTAGGCCTCGGCCGAACGCACGCTTGTAGAGTGAGAAAGCTCCCGACGGATCAGGGTCATGCGTTAACCAACACGCGAATACCAGGCTGATCAACCGTCGCATATCGCCCCGCTCGCTCGCTGCCCCCTGTACCCTGATGGAGTGAGCAAGATGCGCCTTCGATAAGAAGTGAGTCAGCAACAAAGACCTGCGGAGGGCTGACTTGACATGGCCCTTCCATACCAGGAAGACCGCGTAGGTCACGTGGAAGATCCGTGACGATACACTCGTGATCCATACCGCAGGTGCTGCGATTTCGCGGTGTTTCTCCGCCAGGCCGAAGAGCCACCGGAGTAGATGGGTGTCTAGCCGAACGAGCATGTAGTCCTTCCCTTTCCGGTGGACTGTGCATCGTGATGCCTCACAGTTAGCAGATGATCCATTGATGACCCTACCGTTCACCTCTTCTTTCTGTCTGCTACAAGGATGATACCTCAGGGTGGGCTCCGGGGAAACAACCCGCCGCGGTCGAGCAGGACCAGGGTCCTGTACATGCTGGCGCCGTGATCATGCACATATGGCCGCTCACCAGCAGTTGACAGACAAAAGTCTGGTTGCCGACCTGCTTCCCAGGCGCCGGTGGGTGACGGGGCCGCGGTGATCCTGATCAGTGATGCACGGTCGGCCACGAGATAGGGCCCGGATCTCCCCGCCCCATCTCGCTCCTCCCGGTGCCCCTGCGAGAGCGCAGGGCCTTCTCAGCTGCCCGTGCGCACCTCGCGGATCTCGGCCACGCGTTCTCCGACTTTGTCGGTGACCGCCTTCGGTGCGCCCTTAAGATACCAGCGATGCGGCATCAATTTTCGTCACCTCCCCAAACAACGCGCCCTCGGGTCAGTGGCCGCGACGGATTCCGCGATCCCGTCCACCGTGGCCATTTTTGCAGGCAGGGCCGTGGCAATGAAGCGGCTGTTTACTATGGATGCACATACTCCTCGAAAGTGACTCTCATGAGTCGCCTGTAAGCCCGGTGGGTGTAGAATCCCTCCACTTCGCCGGGACGGGGTATGTCCCAGACCCGCACCAGGTACTCTCCGTCACTGCCTGGAATCGGTATCACCCTATGAAGGGACTGCACCATGCCCCCCCAGAGCTTCTCCTCCCCGGTGACCAGGTTCACGGAGATCGTGGTGCGTACATCGTCCACAAGCACCGGCATCAGGACCTCATCATCACCGAGCCACTCAGGACGGGACATGGTCCAGGTTCGATACCACGGGAGAAGGTCATGGTAGGCGATGTCCCCGCTCTCGAGATCGATCACCCCGAGCAGGCGCACCTCGTCCTCTGCAGTCAGACACGTGGACTCAAACGCGAGCCTGTCTCCCCCCGGTGACCAGCGGGGCCAGTACTTGGGGTGGGGGCCATCCGTTAGCTGGGTGACTTCGCCGGTCGCGAGGTCCTTGAGGAACAGCTCCGAGATGCCCGTCCTCTCGGAACGAAAGGCCACCATCTCCCCGCAGGGTGATACCGCACCCCCGGAGTCGACGCCGTCGGAAACCACTACCTCGTGGATCGTCCCGGGATCGCCGACGGTGAAGGCATACAGGTTTTGCTCGGTACCCTGTCTCGCCATGAACATGAGTCTCTCTCCGCACGGGAACCAGCTCAGGGTTCCCATGCTCACGAACTCATGCTGACCATCCCCGAGGACGGTCTGCACCTCGCCTGAGTCCAGGTCCATGACCATGATTTCCCCTCCCGACATGAAGACTACGCGGTCCCCCTGGGGGGTGACGTCGGGAGTGACGGGATGGAGGCTAACGTCCGTCAGCAGCTCCCATTCCGACACCACGTAGTCCGGGAGCAGCCTCTCGGATACCTTCAGGGGTTCTTCCAGGGCGGCCCGAAGTATTTCCGCCTGGGTCATGCCGAAGAACTCCCGGGTCACCTCGTCCTCGCGGTCCCATTCATCTCCGGCGTGAGAACGTACAGCCAGGACGTACTCCATCATCCTGTCGAAGCCGAACTCCTCCACCAGGTACAGGATCATGCACTGGCCCAGGACGTACTGCCCGAGAAAAGGAGTCTCCCAGACGAGAAGAGTCTGAATATTGTCAGGATCAAAGGACATCGGGTGGAACCAGTGCAGGGTCACCCCCCGCGACCTGTGAAGCTTTGGGTAGTCGTAGTGGACCAGGCGATCGGGCGGAAGCTCGAAGCACATGGCCAGTCCCTCGAGGGCCCAGGTTGGCATGGCCCAATGAGACATGCCTCTTTCCAGCAGTGCGTGGATGTGCACAGCATGGGTGAGCTCGTGGCGCAGCCACCTTGTGCTTGGCGGTCCTGGACCCACGAAGGCAAACCGGGCCTGTGGTACGTAGCCCGAGTATGGGGTGCCATCGGGCCTGTAGCGCAGCAGCTGATCATCCCTGTTCCCGACGGTCAGGGTCCAGGGCAGCCGGTAACCTGGATCAAACACCTCGTCCAGGAATGACAGTGCGTCCTCGATGGTCTGTTCAACCTCTCGCCGCTCTTCCTCGTCCCATCTGCCCGGGTGCCAGATTGCTATCCTATCGTCCACCACGGCCCTGTCATATCCCGGAACGGTTACCCCGGGTTCCGCATCATCCACGTCGGTCTTTTGCATGTGGAAGGTGTACCGGTGAGTGTAACCGCGGCGGTTGGACTCGGAATCCACCGTAAGCCGGTACCAGGCATTGTCGTGCTCAAACGTCAACTGCTGGTTTCTGAACATGACGGGGGTGGTGGGGATAC
>PWUC01000134.1 GCA_003562655.1 Clostridia bacterium | reverse complement strand
GCTCCGTCGAGGCGATCAGGTCCTCGTAGCTGATGTCGCCCGGGGCGAGTGAGACCATGGGCATTCGGACCAGGGGAATGCGGTCGTAGTTATTGGCCCGCATGCATCCACCGGACCGCTCGTACCCCAGCTCGTGGGCCGATTCCCTGGACGTGGTCAGGCCCACCAGTATCCCATCCCTGACCAGGTCCACGCGGCCGGCCCTGACGCCCTCATCGTCGTACTTGTATGTGATGCGGCTCCCCGGTATCGTTGGATCGGCAAAGAGGTTCACTTTCTCTGAACCGTAGCGGTAGCTGCCCAACATGTCTGGATCTATGAAGGAGGTGCCGGCGAGGTCGGCCTCGTGCCCCAACACCCGGTCCGCCTCCACGGCATGCCCCACGCTCTCGTGAATCTGAAGGGCGAGTTCGTTGGGCGCGATGATCACATCCGTCGTCATCTCCGGACACGCAGGAGCCGACAGGAGCTGCGCCGCTTCAGAGGCCACCCGGGGAGCGTTGCCCAGGAGGTCGCGTTTCTCAATGGTCTCCCAACCCGCCCCCTGGATATCGTGCCAGACCGTGCAGGGATAGGTTCTCACCTGGGTGTGGCCTCTGCCGACCGCCATGGCATAGAGGCTCCCGCCGCTCTCGGTCAGAACCTGTTTGATCAGGCTTCCCTCACTGCTTGCGAACACCTGGGTGTCCCGTTCAAACACCAGGCTGGCCCGCGCAATCCGGACGCCCTCTCGCAACATGGCCTTCGAACTCTCGGTCAGCAGCTCCAGCTTCACCGCCATGTCCACGGAAAAGGGATCGATCTGTA
This sequence comes from Clostridia bacterium, assembly GCA_003562655.1. The sequence continues at coordinate 4,724 of PWUC01000134.1, read as the reverse complement.
CGGGACGGACCCACTCATCCACATGCACCGGCTCGGGGGCCAGCTGCACCGGATATTTTCGCACCGGTGCCCCGGACCGCGCCACCTCTACGGCCCTGCGGGCACAGTGCTCCAGGGATCTCGCATCCAGCCGGTTGGTCGAGGCAAATCCCCAGCCCCCGTCGACGATGACCCGGACGCCCACCCCCATATCATCTCCCGAGTTCAGGTCTTCGATCTCAGCATTTTTGACCGATATGAACTCTCTCTCCCTCTGCACGACCCGGCAATCTGCGTAGGAGGCACCCATTTCCTCGGCCATGTGCACAACTCTTTGCGCCATGTCTCGCAAGATGATTCCTCCATCCCCTGGATCCTACCATCCCAACATTACCTGCCAGAACCCTGCCCGGTCTTTGGTAATAGATTTCTCCAGTAGAGGCAGAGAATCCTGTATTAAGGGGAGGAATCGCAGCCTCCCAGGGGAATAAGACACAGAGCAGATCCCACTGAAACCTCATGGAAGGAGATCATCCCGTGAAGGAGCATCTGTGGAAGAAGCTGAAACGCCTGACCGGACTGCAGGGCATCTCGGGTCACGAGACCCAGGTCATACAGCTGCTGCAGTCAGAAATATGCCGGTTCGCCGACTCCCTTGAGGTCGACCCTCTGGGCAATGTCCTTGCGAGGAGGAAAGGGAGCGGGAAGGGGCCCAGGCTCCTCATCGCAGCTCACTCAGACCAGATCGGGGCCGCCGTCCGTTACGTCGATGATGACGGATTTCTCCGGCTGGAGAGAATCGGGGGCATCCTGGCAGGCCTGCTGGTGGGAAGAAAGGTCCGCGTCGGAGATGTCTTCGGCGTGATCGGCGTCAAGGCCGGCCACTACCAGACCCCCGATGAGCGCAGGCGAGTTCCAGCAATGGAGGACCTGTATGTTGACATCGGTGTCGACAGCCGGGAGGCAGCAGAAGACCTGGGAGTCACCATCGGCACCCCGATAACCTACCATGATGAGCTGTCGATGTTCGCCGACGGCCACCGCTTCGCCGGAGCAGGCGTGGACAACCGGGCCGGTTGTGCCGTATTGTGGCAGGTCCTGCAGGAGCTGAAAGACGAAGATTTCGGCGGGGAGCTGTGGGCGGTGTTCACGGTCCAGGAGGAGACCGGCCTGCGGGGAGCCACGGTCGCGGCAGAACGAATCCGCCCCGACTTCGCCCTGGCCCTGGACACCATACCCTGCGGGGGCACCCCCGATGTGAGCCGCAACCTCCTGCACACCGAGATTGGCAGGGGCCCCGTATACGCCCTCATCAGCGGACCCGGGGGCAGGGCTCCCGTCCCCCCCAGGATACGCCAGATCCTGGTCTCGACGGCCGAAAGACACGGCATCCCCTATCAACCGGTGATCTTCAGCGGGGGCAACAACGATGCCGCCGTCATGCAGCTGGCCGGACATGGAATCGCCGCCGGTTCCGTCACCATACCCCGTCGTTACTCTCACTCCCCCGTGGAGATGGCAGACCTTCGCGACCTCGAACACACCACCCGGCTGCTGGCGGCAGTGGTGAGGGAGATGCACGAATACGGATCAGACTTCAGCTTCATCTGATTCCAGGGGGCAGCCGGCTCTCTGGCTGCCCTACACGTCCACCGCCCGCACAAGCCGCTGCTGAACCCGATACCAGTCGACGACCTGCCACCAGGCATCGAGGTACTCTCGTCGCCGGGCCTGATACTGCAGGTAGTAGGCGTGCTCCCAGACATCGACGATCAGCAGGGGTATGACCCCCCACTGGGTCATGTTCTCATGCCGCTCGGGAGCGAGGATCTCACTCCTTCCGTATTCTGGCTGCCAGACCAGGGCCGCCCAGCCACTGCCCGCCACCCGGGCGGCAGCCTCGGCGAAGTGACGCTGGAACTTCTCAAGGCTTCCATAGTCGCGTTCCAGCAACCTCTGCACCCCCGGAGGCGGCCCGTTGGGCGGCCTGGGTGTCATGTTCAACCAGTAGAGAGTGTGCAGAATATCTCCTGACCCGTTGAAGGCCAGTTCCCTTTCCCAGTGCCGCACCAGCGCAAAATCCCCCTGCATTCTGGCCTCCACCAGGGCCAGTTCCGCCAGGTTCAATCCATCGATGTAGGCTGCGTGATGTGTGAGATGATGTATGCGGAGGATCTTTGCCGATATGAAGGGCTCCAGGGCGTCGTAGGAATACGGCAGGGGCGGCAGTTCATGTCCTCCTCGCGGCACCGAGGCGGGCAGATAACCCTCTGTACCGGCATCGAAGAACCCATCGTCGGGGCGCAGCTGCACACCAGCAGGGCCGGGATCGTCTCTCAGGTCAGTCAACGGGGCACCCCCTTCCCGCTCATTTTACGCAGTCTTCGGCACAGGGGTGCTGTTGATACTGGAAGAAGCGACCCTGGTCATAACTCCGGATGGATAGACCGTGCAGGGGCCCGCTTTCAGTGGCCCATGTTCGCCCGGGGGATCGGGTGTCGATGGGGGGCATGCGAAGGACCCGGTTCCGCGGGGGGGCTGCTCCTGGAGGAATCCAGGCGGCCCCGGATGCCGCTGCGGACGGCCCTTTGCTCCGCAGGAAGCGGGTTGTTCCTGTGCAATCACCACGGGCGGCCCCGGTCGCTGCCGAATAGACTGATCCCAGGAAACCGAAACCTGCACCTCAGAAAGGGTGGATAATGCGAGGTACCGTTCCCCACTCCATGGACACCGTCGAGGTCATGAGGAGCATCGATCAGGCCCACCGGAGGGGCGTCCCCTTCTCGCTGATCAGGGTTGGACACGCCGAGATGTTCGTCATACGGTATCACACCTGGCAGTATGACATGGTCGATTTCGATGCCTGGACGGAGTACTGCGGGATCACGCATCTGGACAGCAGCATAACCGACCGCATCATCGACGCCATACGGAGTGCCAGTGTGGTGGGCACGCGTCATCACACCGGCAAGTGGAAGGGGCGCATGAGGCAGATCTTCGAACACTATGAGCTTGACCCACCCGTCACATGCAGCGCCTGGGTCACCCACTACATGGTGTGTCGCCCCGACTTTGGCGACCTCCTGAGACACCGGAAGATCGCTGTGGTGGGCCGACGGGCCCCCGAGGTCATTTCCAAACTCAGTAAGGCAGACGCCGTCGAGGCCCGGGTACTGGAAGGCTTTGAGGACATGGAGCCGGTTCTGAACACGCTGAACTCCACTGACTTCGACATCGCCCTGGTCGCCGGGGGCGTCCCCGCCACCATACTCTGTCCTGACATCGCCAGCACAACCGGCAGGATCGCCATCGACTTCGGCCATGCCCTGGACCTGCTGATAGACGGCGTCGGCCACATAGACTGCCAGCAATACTACGAGGACCTCGTGAGCAGGTACAACAGAGAGGAAGTTTGAGTTGAACGAGCAGGTTACTGTCCTCATTCCATCCTACAATCCGGGAGACTACCTCCAGGATGCCCTTCGGAGCGTGCTGACTCAGAGCTACCGGAAGTGGAGGATCATCGTGGTCAACGATGGATCAACCGATGACAGCCTGGAAAGATCCCGGGACCTTCTGCAAAGCACCCGGGCAACGGTGATAGACAACCCCGTCAACCTGGGACAGTCGAGGGCCTCCAACGCGGGGTTGCAGCGGGTGGACACCCCGTGGGTGGTACAGTTGGACGCCGATGATTGGTTCCCGAACCATGCCCTCGGGGTCCTGGTTGCCGAAGCTGAGAGGGTCTCGCCCGATGTGGGTGTGCTGCACGGCAACATGAAGGTGTACGTGGAGGAATCCTCTCCAGCGTCACGAATCATCCAGAAGAGATACCTTATCAAGGAGGGACAGCAGTACCGGGACCGCTATCATCTCCTGCTCTCCAACGCCTCCATCTGGCCGCGATTCTACCGCACCTCCGCCCTGCGGCGCATCGGCGGTTGGCCGACGGATGATCCGTATGAGGGGCGTTATCTCGAGGACAAGCGCATCCTCTTCCGCCTGATCGAGCACTATCGCTTCCACTGGATCGACGAGATACTGTACGTGCATCGGCGCCACGACTACAACCAGACCGAGAACAAGATGGACATCTACTCCTTCATGACGGAGTGGAATGTCCGGGACACACTGAAGCGCTGGGGAGATCCCCGGGAGCCCGTCTTCCAGACGGATGTCCACGGATGGAAGCGCGTTGTGGGGTTCAGGGGCGACGGCGGAAGGCAGGATCGCGATGATCAGCCCGGGGAGGTGTCGCCCCCGGCGACCACCGCGCCCCTTTTCGAATGGCCATCCCAACGGAGGAATCGCAGAAGCCGCGGCCAGAGATGAGAGCGCCTCCCCTCCCCGTCGCCCCCGTTGTTTTCTGCCCCGACGTTAGTCCCCTTGGGGGTCTGGCTTCGAAAGTTCATGCTTCGCCTGTGACCCTTCGGGCTCTCTGTCGGGGCGACCGGGGTCAGGGATGGCCTGAACACGATCACAGGTGAACGCCGCTGCGGCAATCAGTCAGTTCATCCTCAGCCCTCCCTGGCTGCAAGCTCCAGGACTGTCCTGAGCAAAACCTGGGCACCATTGGCCACCCACTCCGGCTCACTGTACTCGTCGGGGCAGTGACTCAGACCGCCCCTGCTGGGAATGAAGATCATGCCCGTCGGTACGACGGGGGCAAAGGTCTGGGCATCGTGGCCGGCACCGCTGGCCATGGCGACGGCATTAAGCCCCCCGGCGCGTCCGGCCTCGAGTAT
>PWUC01000250.1 GCA_003562655.1 Clostridia bacterium | reverse complement strand
GGAGCAGGCCATCTTGTGGCTGAAAGGAGTGTGGCAATGGGTGATCGGGTGGTGGAAGAGACCATCGAGGATACCCGGTACGAGGGAGAGCCTGACTGGGAGGTGGTTGAAAGGCAAGTTGAGGAGATCGTTGCCGGGCACAGGGGAGAGCCGGATGCTCTGATCGAGGTGCTCCACCGGGTCCAGGAGATCCTCGGTTACCTGCCCATGCGGCTGCAGGTTATGGTGGCGGAGGGCCTGGGAGTTTCAGTCAGTGACGTGTATGGTGTTGTCACCTTCTACTCATTGTTTTCGCTCAAGCCCAAGGGGAAATATCACATCAGCGTGTGCAAAGGTACGGCGTGTTATGTGCGGGGTGCCCTCGCAGTCATTGAGCGACTGGAGGGGGAGCTGGGCATCAAGGTCGGAGATACCACCGATGACGGCATGTTCTCACTGGAGGTGGTGCGGTGCCTCGGAGCCTGTGGACTCGGACCGGTGGCCACGGTAAATGATCAGGTCTACGCCCGCATCACTCCAGACATTGTGAGACAGATGCTGGCGCAGGAATGACGCGGTGAGGGGAGGATTCCATGGAGGAGATCTCGCTTCATGTTCTGGACATTGCCCAGAATTCTGTCGCAGCGGGTGCGCGGCACATTGCGATCAGCATCCGTGAGCACACGGCGGCGGATCGTCTGACGGTGTCCATCACGGACGACGGGGGCGGGATCACCCCCGAGATCCTTTCCACCGCGGCTGACCCCTTTACCACCACCAGGACCACCCGTAAGGTGGGGCTGGGTCTGGCCCTCTTGGAGGCCGCCTGCAGGGCGGCAGGGGGTATCCTGACGGTGACGTCCGGTTCAGACGGCACATGCGTGACGGCGACATTTCAGCTGGCTCATGTTGACAGGGCACCGCTGGGTGACATTGCGTCGACGTTGATTGCTCTCATCGCAGCCAATCCCGGTATACGCATTTCCTATGAGCATGAGGTCAACGGAAGGGAGTTCACCTTCGACTCAGATGAGGCAGAGGAGTGCCTTGAAGATCTCGACGTACGCAGCCCACTGGTCCTTCAGTGGCTGCACGGGTACCTGGATGAGCATCTTGACGGGCTCTATCAGGGGATGGGCCGCAGTTTGAGTGTTTCATCTGAGCCCGCACCGTCGCCTGAGGACGATGGTGATGACACCTTCGCGCGGTGTCATCGACACAGTGCAGACGCAGTGACCACCAGAGGGTGTTGTGCAGAAGAGGAGGGTGAGTAATGAGCACTTATCGCGCTCACATCTTGGTTTGTGCAGGTGCCGGTTGCATATCGTCAGGCTGCAAGAAGGTGGCGAGTGAACTCGCCGTCGCGCTGGGAGAATACGGACTGACGGATGAAGTTCGCATGGTGGAGACCGGTTGCATGGGGCCCTGCGACCTGGGCCCAGTCATCGTCGTCTATCCCGAGGGTGTTCTGTATCGAAAGGTTCGGCCCGAGGACGCCCGGACGATTGTTGAGGAGCATCTCCTCAAGGGAAGAATCGTTGAAGACCTCACCTACAAGCTCCCCGGCAGTGAGGAGTCCATTCCCACCGGTGAGGATATGCCCTTCTTCAGAAGCCAGACCAGGATTGCGCTCCGGAACGCCGGCATCATCGATCCAGACTCCATTGAGGAATACATCGCCCGCGACGGTTATGCGGCCCTCGGTACGGTCCTTTCATCCATGGAGCCGGAAGAGGTCGTCGCTGTCATCAAGGAATCGGGTCTGCGAGGACGGGGCGGCGCTGGGTTCCCGACGGGTCTCAAGTGGGAGTTCACGGCCAAGGCTGCCGGTGAGACCAAGTACGTGGTGTGCAATGCTGATGAGGGCGACCCCGGGGCCTTCATGGATCGCAGCATTTTGGAGGGAGACCCTCACAGCATACTTGAGGCCATGGCCATAGCAGGCTATGCCGTTGGCGCCGGGCAGGGATATGTCTACGTCAGGGCCGAATATCCCCTGGCCGTCGAACGGCTGCGCCATGCCGTGGAGAAGGCACGCGACTACGGGTTGCTGGGCGACGACATTTTTGGCAGTGGCTTCAGTTTCGAGGTCGACCTGAGGGTGGGAGCCGGGGCCTTCGTCTGTGGAGAGGAAACGGCACTTCTGGCCTCCATCGAGGGGCGGACAGGACAGCCCAGGCCGAGACCGCCCTTCCCCGCGAACGAGGGGCTCTGGGGCAGACCAACGCTTCTCAATAATGTCGAGACCTTCGCCAATGTCGCACCGATCATCCTGCGCGGAGCAGAGTGGTACGCCGGCATCGGCACCGCCGAGAGCAAGGGAACGAAGGTCTTCGCCCTTGCCGGCGACGTCGAAAACACCGGCCTGGTCGAGGTGCCCATGGGCACACCCCTGAGCCAGATCATCTTTGACATCGGAGGCGGCGTTCCCGATGGCAAGAAGTTCAAGGCGGCCCAGACGGGCGGTCCCTCCGGTGGGTGCATCCCGGCAGAGTACCTCAACACCCCCGTCGACTACGAATCCCTGACGGAGCTGGGCACCATCATGGGCTCCGGGGGGCTGATCGTTCTCGATGAGGACACGTGCATGCCCGATTTCGCCAAGTTCTTCCTCGAGTTCGTCCAGGACGAATCATGCGGAAAGTGTCCCCCGTGCCGCATAGGCACCAAGCGCATGCTTGAAATCCTCGATCGGATAACCACGGGCCACGGCAGGGATGAGGACCTGGATACCCTGGAGGAACTGGGACGTCAGATCATAGATTCTTCCCTCTGTGGGCTGGGGCAGTCCGCTCCGAACCCGGTGCTTACGACCATCCGGTACTTCCGTGAGGAATACGAGGCCCACGTCGAACGCGGGGAATGTCCTGCGTCGGTCTGTGCAGCCCTGTTCACCTCGCCCTGTCAGAATGCCTGTCCGGCCGGTGTGGATGTGCCGCTGTATGTGGACCTGGTCCGACAGGGCCGGTTCGAGGATGCCTATCTTCTCATCAAGGAGGAGATGCCGCTCCCGGCAGTATGTGGGTACGTGTGCGACCATCCCTGTGAGAGCAAGTGTCAGCGCACTCAGATCGATGATCCGATCGCCGTCAGGGCTCTCAAGAGGTTTGTTTCCGATCATGTCCTGCGCGAGGCCGGCGAGATGCCCGTGCCCCCCGCAGCAGAGCCGCGAGAGGGGAAGGTAGCGATAATCGGCTCCGGTCCCGCCGGGCTTTCGGCCGCCTATTTCCTGGGCAGGAAGGGATACTCGGTCACCATCTTTGAGGCGCTGCCAGTCGTTGGCGGGATGTTGGCAACGGGTATTCCCGACTACCGGCTTCCCCCGGACGTCCTCGAGGCCGAGGTCGAGACCGTGCGGAAGATGGGAGTTGAGATCAGGACAGGAGGAAGGATTGGTGCGGACGTTTCCCTCGATGACCTGAAGGATCAGGGATACCGGGCCATGTTCCTGGCAACCGGGGCGCATGAGAGCACGCGGCTCAATATTCCCGGTGAGGATCTGAGGGGCATCACCCACGGTGTTGACTTCCTGCGGGATGTCAACCTTGATGAAGCGCCTGATCTGAGCGGCGATGCCGTCGTCGTGGTGGGTGGCGGAAACGCTGCCATTGATGCGGCAAGAACCGCCCTGCGCCTGGGGGCGGCCGAGGTCAGGATTGCCTATCGACGCCGGCGGGAGGATATGCCCGCCCTTCGCGAGGAGATCGAGGATGCTCTGGAGGAGGGCATCGAGATCACCACCCTCGTCTCACCCGTGAGAGTGGTGGGCCGGGACGGAAGGGCCTCCGGGCTCGAGTGCGAGCGGATGCTGCTGGGGGACTACGACGCCAGTGGACGGCCGCGCCCCTACCCGATCGACGGCTCAGCCTTCACTATGGATGCCGACCTGGTCATCGTGGCCATCGGTCAGCAGCCCGAGGATCGTTTCACCCTGGGCGGAGAGGCTGTGGAATCGACCCGCTGGGGCACCTTCGTGGCCGATGATGAGACCCTCCAGACAAATGTGTCCGGGGTGTTCGCCGGCGGTGACTGTGTGACCGGGCCCGACACGGTGATTGAGGCCATCGCGGCGGGCAAGAAGGCAGCCTCTGCCATCGATGCATATCTCGGAGGCGACGGTGTGGTCGTCGAGAAGCCCCCCATGGAGAGGATCATAGGCCATGAGGTGATAGAGACCAGGATACCGCGGGAAGCGATGCCCAAAGTTGCGGTGCGGGATCGGACGGGGCGATTCGATGTGGTGGAGCTCGGCTATTCGGTGGAACAGGCCATGGCAGAGGCCAGGCGTTGCCTGAGGTGTGATGTGGATGGCATCAGCGAAGACGCCGAAGCTGCGAACTCATGACTGGGGGGGGATGCAGTGAATGAGGTTACACTGACAATCAACGGGCGCGAGGTATCCGCTGAACCCGGAAGCACCATTCTCCAGGCGGCCAGAGGGGCCGGCATCGACATTCCCACCCTCTGCTACCTCGAGGATATCAACGAAATCGGGGCATGCAGGGTCTGTGTGGTCGAGGTTGAGGGAGCCCGAAGTCTCCAGGCTGCGTGCACGACACCCGCATCCGAAGGGATGGTGGTCCTCACCCACAGCCCACGAGTGCGGGCGGCCCGTCGGACCAACGTTGAACTGATCCTGTCGGACCACGATGGAGACTGCCTGTCCTGCAGCCGCAGTCTCAACTGTGAGCTGCAGGCGGTTGCCCACAATCTCGGCGTCACGGAAATGAGGTTCGAGGGTGAAAAGTCAACCCATCCCCGGGATGAGTCCAACCCCTCGCTGGTCCGAGACCCGGACAAGTGCATACTCTGCCAGCGCTGCGTGAGTGTGTGCAGCCAGGTCCAGGGCGTCAGGGCCCTGGGAACCGTGGGACGCGGTTTCGACACCATGATTGGCCCGGCCTTCGAGCGGGAGCTGGGCGATGTCTCGTGCGTGCTGTGCGGCCAGTGCCTGCTGGTGTGCCCGACGGGTGCGATCACGGAAAGAGATTGCACAGACGAGGTGTGGGACGCCCTGGGCGATCCGGACAAACACGTGGTGGTGCAGACGGCCCCGGCGGTGCGGGTCTCCGTGGGAGAGGTGATGGGGCTGGAGCCGGGAAGCGTGGTGACGGGGCAGATGGTCGCCGGCCTACGTCGGCTCGGCTTTGATCGCGTATTTGACACGGATTTCGCCGCCGACCTGACCATACTGGAAGAGGGCAGTGAGCTGCTGGCGAGAATCCGGGACGGTGGCGAGCTGCCGCTGTTGACGTCGTGCAGCCCGGGCTGGATCAAGTTCGTGGAACACTTCTATCCCGAGTTCATGGATAACCTGTCGACCTGCAAGTCACCGCAGCAGATGTTCGGAGCGCTGGCGAAGACGTTCTATGCGGAGCAGGCGGGGATCGATCCGGCGGACATATTTGTGGTCTCGGTGATGCCCTGTACGGCGAAGAAATTCGAGGCCGCTCGACCGGAGATGGGCGCGAGCGGCCACACCGATGTGGATGTGGTGCTGACCACCCGTGAGCTGGGTCGGATGTTCGTCGAAGCGGGTCTGGATTTTGAGTCGCTTCCCGAGGAGGAGTACGATGACCCCCTGGGGATATCGACGGGAGCCGCGGCGATATTCGGCGCCACCGGCGGAGTCATGGAGGCAGCATTGCG
>PWUC01000002.1 GCA_003562655.1 Clostridia bacterium | reverse complement strand
CTGCGCCAGGGATTGGAGGAAGGTGCCTTCGGGCTGTCCACCGGTCTTCGCTATCCCTACGGCAGAAACGCTCACACTGATGAGGTGGTGCAGCTGTGCGAGGTGGTCGCCCGGTACGGGGGCGTCCACATATCCCACATGCGCAGTGAAGAGGAGTACCTGCTTCCCTCGGTGCGAGAGCTGATCCAGATCAGTGAGAGAGCGGAGGTTCCGGGCTGCGCCACCCACCACAAGGCCGTGTTCTTTGAAAACTGGGGCACCCCGGCGGAATCCCTGCGGCTGCTGGGGGAGGCCAGGGAGCGCGGCACAGATGTTCTTTGCGATCTTTATCCCTGGACCTACGCGCGGGAGGTCAACCTGGGCACATGGTTCGGAGGTCACCTTTTGAGCGGTGGCGAGCGGTCCGCGCAGGACCGGGAGGCCCTGCTCTGCGCCCTCCGGGACGCGGAACAATGGCGGGGAATCAAGGAGCGGCTGATGCATCAGCACCGCCAGGTGCAGGAGGAGAATCAAAGCCGCAAACAGGCGCTGTGGAGCCGGGGGGTGTACGTTCCGGCGATCTGGGACCCGGCATATTTTAATTGTGTAATGCGCTCTCCGGGCCATCCGGATTTGTTTGGGTATAACTTCTCGGAGGTCGCCCGCGTGCAGCACCTGGATGATCACTGGGACGCAATGAGATGGCTGTACCTGGAGGATGAGGGGCGAACCCTGGTGGCGGCCGGTCCCATCAGTGAACAGGATGTGCGCAGGATCCTGTCGCATCCCCTTTCCATGGTGGGAACCGATGCGAGCGGCGCTGATGTGAGCCCGGATCTGGATGATCCGCAGGGCGGCGCACACCCCCGCGGTTGGGGCACCTATCCCAGGGTGCTCGGGGAGTATGTCCGGGAGGAGAAGGTTCTGTCTCTGGAGGAAGCCATACGCAAGATGACGTCCCTGCCGGCTGCCTTTTTGAACCTCGACAGGCGCGGGATGATAAAGAGGGGTTTCTGGGCGGATCTTCTGCTGTTCGATCCCGACACGATCGCCAGCCGCGCCACTTTCCAGCAGCCCTGCGAATCTCCGTCAGGGGTGAAAGCTGTATTTGTGAACGGGCAAAAAGTGATCGAGGATGGTGAGTTTCAGAGCATGTATCCGGGGAGGGTTTTGCACAGGTGAGGGTCGGGTCACGGATCCTGAGTTCCCCTGTGTGCCAGGGGTCCCTGGCTCCTGGGCGTACGCCTCCTGAAAGGGGTGTTATGTTGAGTGCCGACCCGGACGATTGGCACTCTCACCTCGCTGACGCTTTGGGGGCCTTTGCTTCTGACTGTCACCGCCCTTCTCAGGTGGGCGTTTCCCTACGAGTTTTGGCCTGGCCAATCCGTAGGAGACATTGCAATCGTCAGAGCTGCGATCATGGTGTTGCGGGCACTGGAGCGCAAGAGCGGTCCCATTGAGAGAACTCTACGTGTTCCCATCATGTTGGGGGACACGGGCTGCAGGTATCCTCGTCTCATGACCGTTGAGACCAAGATCTGGTCGGCCTCGGGATCGTCGCCCTCAATGTCACGATGCGGCATCGCTGATGGCTGCTCTATGAGTACCAGGGCATGGTCGTGAAGCTTCATCAACACTGACCTATAGTATGGAATGTCCCTGATAGTGCAGAGTTTGGCAGCCTCTTCGCCGCGGCGTCTCGCGTGGGCAGGGGCTCGGCGCCTGGCCCCCCGTTGTGTGGTTCGGCCTAACCGCTGGAGCACCCCACCGCGGCGGGGAGCAGGATCGCATGCGAGAGAATATCCGTGTTCATGATCAGTTCGGGGGGGGCACAAATGAGATCAAGGCTGGTCACCATGGGTCTGGTGGGCGTGACGCTGACGGCCATGGTTCTGACAGGCTGGACCTACCACCGGAGCCTGGACTCCCACGAGACTGTGCGCAGGTTCGAGCTGGGGTTCACCGACCTCCGCCGTCACACGGACGCTCATCACTTCGAGGTGCACCTGGCATTGAGAAACGGGGGCGAGGTTGCCGCCGCGGTGGAAGCAATGGTGGTACTGCTCCGCCTGGAGGGACGCCTCATCGCATCAAGAAACGTGTATCCGGATGACCTGGTCATCGCACCGGGCGAAGAGCGGTCCGTCAGCCTGGAGCTGATCTCCAACCTGGGCGAAGAGCTGCTGCCGGCCCTCGGAGCGGAGATCCCGGAGGACGACTGGTCTGTGCGAGTCTATGCGACCATGACGCATCCGGTGCGAGAAGGGGAGATCACCCTGCACCGTCAGAGCACGCTGAAGCCCTGACGCCATAGATCCGACGGAGGGATGTACATGATGGATGAAAACCCCAGCCTGAAACGGACGCGCGTCCTTTGGGTCGTCGCCCTGATCGCAGTGATGACCTATCTGCTCGTGGGCGCGTCCCGCGAATTCGGCCCCTTTGCACCCCTTCCGATCAACCCGGCGATTCTCAACACCGCAGCGGTCCTGGGCGGTCTTTTGGCAGTTCTGGTCACCCGGGAAATGCCGGAGGGTCGGCAGGTCGCCGTCCTGGGCGCAGTCGCGGTGAGTCCCTTTCTCATTTACGGCATCATGCTGGTGACGTTCTGGACTGCTCTGGCGAGCACTGCCTTTCTCGACTACTTCATCCTGGCGGCGGGTCAGCGAATCCTCGTGTACTCTATGACAACGGGGGTTCTGATCATCTGCAGCATGATGGCGACCCTGATTGTCGTGGCCTTCAGCTCTTTCTGACCCGGATGGGTCATTCGTTTCAGCAGACCCTGCACCGGGCCTCCCGTGGGGTACCTCCTGCCGTTGGGGGCAGCAGGTTTTTGCAGCTTTGCGGGATTGCGATAGTCCCGCTTCCGGGGGAAGGTCTGGCGATCGTGTTCGCCGATGTCAGTTGAATGAACAGAAGGATTTTCTCCCTCGGGGGAGAAGTGTATGAGGAAACCAATGCATTGGGGAAAACACTGCTCGGAGGGGGTAGTAAGGGTGATATCTGACTCCAGATCGTTCAAACTGCTCTTGATCCTGGTCGTGCTGACGCTGTCGGCAGCTCTTTTTGTGGGCTGCGCCCCGGAAGAGGTTGTTGATGAAGAGGAAGAGGACCCGGCGGAGGAGGTCGACCCCAGGGTAGGTGGAAGAGTTGTGTGGGCGAGGAGTGACGGACCGACGATCCTGGATCCGCAGAAACACGGCGAGGCTGCCGGGAGCCACATCAATGCCCTCATGGGAGGCAATCTAGTTGCAAGAAATCCCTGGACCCATGAGTTTGCGCCGCTGCACGCCGAGAGCTGGGAGGTCTCAGAGGATGGGCTGGTATACACCTTCTACCTCAGAGATGACATCATGTGGCACACGGGGAGAGAGCTGACCGCCGCCGACTACGTGTGGACATATGAGAGGGCCTTCGATCCTGCCACGGCGTCGGTTCAGACCATCGGATTTCTGGAGGGAATCACGAAATACGAGGCGGTGGACGACCTCACCCTGGAGCTGACCCTCGGGGAGCCGTCCGCTGTGTTTCTGGCCAACGTATCATCCTCCTATACCCAGCCCCTCGACCGGGAATATGTGCAGGAGAAGGGCGACGACTACGGAAGGTATCCGACGGGCATGGGCGCATGGAAATTCGAGGAATGGATCACCGGTGAATCCGTAACCCTGGTCAGAAACGAGGACTTCGGCTGGCCCGAACCGTGGTTTGACAATGAGGGCCCCCCGTACATCGAGGAGATCCACTTCAGGTACCTGCCCGAGGAGGCGACCCTGCTCGCCGCCCTGGAGGCCGGGGAGATCGACATCGCCAGAGTACCCGCTCACGCAGTGGACAGGTTCGAGGACCACCCGGATTTCGAGGTGGCTGTGAATCTGCAGATGGGAATGGGCCGCTGGTTCATGCCCAACCTCCAGAGGGAGATCTGGCAGGATCACAGAGTCAGGCAGGCCGTTGCCCACGCTCTCGGTGACAGGGATTTCTTCATTGAGACGTCCCTGGAGGGAAGGGCCCAGCCCGCGTACGGTCCGCTGTCGCCGCCCATGATGTCATACAACGAAAGAGTTGAGGCACTCGCACCCAGGCATGATCTCGAGCTGGCCGCCGGGCTCCTTGACGAAGCCGGATGGGAGATGGGCCCGGACGGGATCAGGGAGAAGGACGGCGAGAGGTTTGAGATTCTCCTGCTCACCCGCACGGAGGAGCTGCAGATGCGGGATGCTGAGATTGCCCAGGCCCTCCTCGAAGAGGTGGGCATCAAGGTCAACATCGAGAGCTTCGAGCGCGCGCTGCACACCGAAAAGGTCGCGGGGGGAGAACATGACCTGAGCATAGGTCAGTACTGGTGGAGCAGCGGCGACCCCGATGTGCTCTACTTCTTCTTCCATTCCAGCCAGGCCGGCGGCGGACTGAACCACTTCCAACTGGTCGACCCGCGGGTGGATGATCTGCTGGAGAAGCAGAGAGGTGCAGTGGATCAGGACGTACGTTGGGGATACGTCAATGATCTGCAGGAGCTGCTTGTGGAGGAGGTCTACGCCTTCTTCATCTATGTGACCGAGGAATACAGCGTCGTCAACAGAAGCATCAAGGACTGGAAGGTGAGTCCCGCCGGAGGAATCATGCTGAACGATTCCTGGATTGAGTAACTCCTGCGCATGCGAAGCTCCGTGACGGCAGCAGAGGGGCTGTGGGTGAGCATCTATCACTCCACAGCCCCTTCCTCAGAGAGTCCTTGCCGGGAGGGGGAATCCACATGACCACCTATATCATCCGAAGATTGCTTTTGACCATACCGGTGCTCCTGGGCGTATCACTGATCGTGTTTTTCATGATCCACCTGACCCCGGGCGATCCGGCCGAGATCCTGATGGGTGAGGGATTTGTGTCGGCAGAGGTCCTGGCCCAGCTGCGGGAGGATCTCGGACTCAACCGCCCCCTCCACATCCAGTACCTGTCATTTCTCGGCAACGTGCTCCGGGGCGATCTCGGCACGTCCTTCCGGAGCAGGCGCCCCATCATCGAGGAGATAAAGGACCGGTTTCCCATCACCCTGAGGCTGATACTGCCCAGCATTGCCCTCTCAACGGTCTTGGGAATTCTCTGCGGAGTCGTGGCTGCCACCCGGCATGACACGGTCTTTGACGCGGCCACGATGGTGGCGGCCATCGTTTGGGTAAGCATGCCAAGCTTCTGGTTCGGACTCCTGTTGATGTATCTGTTTGCCGTACACCTGGGCTGGCTGCCCGTGGCGGGCAGCGGCGGCTGGCAGTACTTCGTGCTGCCTGTCACTACCCTTGGCGTCAGCGGCGCGGCCATGATCGCGCGCTTGAGCCGTTCCAGCATGCTGGAGGTACTGGGGATGGAATACATCCGCACTGCCCGGGCGAAGGGGCTCTCGGAGAGAGTAGTCCTCTACCGGCATGCCCTGAGGAACGCTCTCAACCCCGTGATCACAGTTCTCGGCTTGCGAATGGGTGCCATCCTGTCCGGGTCCGTCATCATCGAGCAGGTCTTTGCCCTTCCGGGCACAGGACGGCTTCTGGTCCACTCCATCCAGGGGCGGGATTTTCCCGCCACCCAGGGATTGATCCTGCTGCTGGCCACACTCTTTGTGTTTTCAAACCTTGTAGTTGACCTGTTTTATGGAG
>PWUC01000007.1 GCA_003562655.1 Clostridia bacterium | reverse complement strand
CCGTCGTTCTCATCGGCATCGACATGGCCCTGACCACCGGGAACGTCCTGATCATCATTCTGAGCCTGGCCCTCGGAGGCGCCATCGGTGAAATGCTCAGGATACAGGGCGGTCTTGACCGTCTGGGGGAGCGTGTGCGGCGAGCCGTTCCGCGCGCCACCGGAGTGGGCGAGGCCTTTGTGACGGCCACCCTCATATTTTGCGTGGGCCCGATGGCGATCATGGGTGCAATCCAGAGCGGGGTGGCCGGTGATCACTCGACCCTGTACGCGAAGAGCACCCTCGACGGCATTACCTCTGTGGTGCTGGCGTCGACCGTGGGGATAGGGGTCCTGGGCTCTGCCCTTCCGGTGCTGCTGTACCAGGGTGCCATTGCCCTGGCGGGCGCCCGGCTCTCCGCCCTCCTCACCCCCTCGATGGTGACGGAACTGACCGCCTGTGGCGGCATGATCATCGTGGCCCTGGGCCTGAACATGCTTGGGGTTGCAAATCTCCGGGTTGCGAATCTCCTCCCGGCTCTCGCCCTCGCCCCGGCACTGTCACGGATCACTGAGATGATCATCCTGCTGGGCGGGTTCTCCTGACCTTTCGCCCGAAGGAGCCTGAAGGTGCGGTGTCGAATAGAGACTACGGATCCGCAAAAGGTCAGGTGCGCCAGAAAGGGGGCTCCATGCCCGAGAGAAGGCGAACCTCGAAGGATATGCACTGGACTGTGATCATTCTGAGGGACGCATCGGTTCCCCCGGTCACCATCCGGCTGCCGCGCTGCCTCCTCGGCGTGGTGCTGGCCCTTGTGCTCCTTGCTGCCATGGTGGCCCCCGCCCTATGGGCCAACTACCAGCACTGGCGCATTGAGGCGGAACGGGTGGACGAGCTGGAAGAGATCATCCTTCGTCAGGAGCAGGCCCTTGCTGAATTCGATGACCAGATGAGGAGCGTGGAGCAGAGCCTGGAGGACGTGGCTGAGCTCGACCGGCAACTGCGCGCGGCCATCGGCCTTGACCCTGCTATCGGCGCGTCCATAGCGTCTCTTCGCTCGCCAGCGGCCGATCAGGCCGCGGCCCAGCTCTTTCTCGGTGCCGGGCCCGAGAATCCACTCGCTCCGCTCCGGGAGCTGGGGACGGATGGCGAGCAGCGGCCGGGCGCCGTTGAACCGAAGCTGTGGGTTTTGGCGGGGAGGATACAGGACTACCTGCAGAACTTGCTCGACCTGAGGAGTGAACTGGGGCTGCAGATGGTGAACACTGCGGACACCCTCCACCGTTGGCCTGTGGCGGGCGGGTACGTCAGCTCCAACTACGGGTGGCGGATCTCGCCCGTGACGGGGGTCTGGCAGTTTCACGGAGCCCTCGACATTGTCGCGCCTCTGGGGACGCCAATAGTAGCGTCTGCTCCAGGAACGGTGATATTTGTAGGTAGGTTGCCCTATTACGGCGAGACGGTCACAATTCGGCATTCTGAGGAGATAACGACGCTATACGGTCACTGCAATGAGATTACGGTCAGCGTGGGAGAGAGGGTTGTTGCAGGACAGATCATTGCACACGTGGGAACAACGGGGCGCACAACCGGTCCCCATCTGCACTGGGAGCTGCATCGTGATGGAGAACCGGTCAATCCCTGGCCCTACCTGCCGTAGTTACTGAGGAAGGGGCTCATCATCCATGTTCACCAGAGACAGGACCAGGTCGACCGATCCCGGGAAGATCGCGACGGTGCTGGGAGCGGGCACCTGCATGGAGGGAACCCTGACGGGCGATGGGAGCGTCCGGATCGATGGCTGTATGAACGGCACCATTGAGGTCGCTGGCGACGTCATCGTGGCCGAGACGGCAAAGGTGCAGGCCAGGATCTGTGCGAGGACGGTGAAGATCTCGGGAACCGTTGACGGAGATGTCCACAGCACTGGCCTGGTAGAACTCGCATCGAGTGCGGTTGTCAGCGGCGACGTGAGCTGCGCTGACCTGGTCGTTGACAAGGGTGCGGTCCTGAACGGCTGCACCCGGATGCCCGGTGATGCCAGTGGCGGCGCATCCGCGGACAGCCGCTCTGATGCAGGGCAGGCAAAGTAGCAGCCCCAGGGCAGCATCCACGAACGGAGCCGCTGATGACGAAGGTGCTTTTCATCGTCAATCCGATCGCCGGGGGAGGGCGGGCTCTCAGAGGCTGGAGGGTATTGAGGCCGCAGCTCCCCCCGGGCGCGGCATTCAATCATGTGCAGACCCGCTCACCAGGGGAGGGCGTGCGGCTCGCTGCGAGGGCGGTCACAGAACAGTACGATGCCGTCGTACCAGTGGGCGGAGATGGCACCATCCAGGAAGTGGTCAACGGCTTACTGAGTGCGGGGTTGGTCAACTCAAGGTACACCGGCCCGGTCATGGGTCTCCTCCCCCTCGGGAGGGGCAATGACTTCGCGCGGACCTTCGAGGTCGGGGGGAAGTTGAAGGACCTGTGGATGAAGCAGTGGTGGGCCCTGACGGGCCACGCGGCGGAGCGGCGAGTGGACGTGGGCAGGCTGACAACTGTAGCAGGTTCATCCTACTTCATCAACATGTGTGGAGCCGGCTTCGACGCCGATGTCGCCGCCACGGCGAACCGCCTTCCGCGAAGGCTGGGCGGTGCTCTACCGTATCTGGCCGGGATCTTTTTGCGGTTCATTGCGCTCAGCAGCAGGTTGCTGCAAATACACATGTCCGACGTGGTCCCCGTTGAGGGGTGTGAACCGCGTCGCTGGCGCACAATGGTGACGGCCAGAACAGATGACGGGCGCGAGGACATCACTGTCCGGCAGCGATTTCTGCTCGTCCTCGCGGGTGTGGGTCGCTTCCTGGGCGGCGGGATGATGCTGCTGCCCCACGCAGAACCGCGGGACGGCTACCTGGATGTGATGCTGGCGGGACCCGTCAGTCGACTGCGCCTGCTCCGGGTGCTGCGCAGCAGTTTCACCGGCCGACACATACTCGAACCGGAGGTGGCCTACTTCCGGGCGCGCCGTCTCAGTGTCAGGGGAACCGCCGATACCAATATCCATGCTGACGGAGACTACGTTGGAACTGGATCCGTGGAGATCGATGCCCTGCCGAGGGTCCTGCCTGTCCTGTTCTGAGAAGACGACCCGTCCCACCGGGGAGGTGAGACAGACAGTGTTCAAAGATAGAATCGATGCCGGCCGCCAGCTGACGGAGAAGATTCTCGAGGGAGGCAGGGAATACGACCTGGTCCTCGGCGTTCCCCGGGGTGGCATTCCGGTGGCGGCGATCATTGCGGGTGCCCTTGACCTCCCCCTGCATGCGGCGGTGTCGAACAAGATCCGCGCACCATGGAACCCGGAACTGGCAGTGGGGGCAGTGGGCGAGGACGGGACGGCCCTGCGCGATCCACGGATGCGTTCTCTCGGTGCCCTCACCGAGAGGGAGTTTGAAGCCGCCAGTCAGGAGGCTCTGACCGAGCTGGAGCGGCGGGTTGACCTCTATGGATCGGTTGGTGACGGCGCGAGAGACAGGAGGGTGATCCTGGTCGATGACGGAGCTGCCACCGGTCTGACGCTCCGCGCCTCCGTGGCCTCCCTCAAGAACCTGGGAGCCGCCGCGATTACAGTCGCCCTGCTCGTGGCATCTCCGGATGCGGCTGAGGCCCTTCGGGCTGAATGTGACGAGGCCATAATCATTGCGGTGCCCGGGGGATTTATGGCCGTCGGTCAGTTCTACCAGAGGTTCTCTCCTGTCAGCGACTCAGAAGTTCTCAGCCATCTGCGCGAATGCAGATGAATAGGCGGCACCCTTTCCGCTCAGTCTACAGTGGAAGGGTGTGATGATCGTGCATGAGGGAAGAATTGCGGTGGAGCAAGGCCTGAAGGCAGTGTCGCAGAGGCTTTCCCGGTCTGGGTTCGAAATCACGGCGATCCCCGCGATCGGTGCGAACATCCCCGGTGACGTGGATGCCGTGGTCATCACCGGGGGCGACGAGAACATGATGGGCCAGCACGACATGAGAGTCAACGTGCCGGTGATCGATGCGACCGGCATGGATCCGGATCAGGTGGTAGCAGCCGTCCGGCAGCGCCTGGAGGTGATTGGAGGAAGCTGAGGGATATGCAGCAGCCCGGTTCAACGGCCGGTTGTCAAAAGAGGGACCGGGCTATGATTTCAATCCACTTTCTGGCCCGATGTTGACACGACCGCGTCGTCTTCTGTGCCCAGAATCTCGGCCCCATGTCTGATCCCCTCAGCAATCCACCTTGCCATCGCCATGACCAGGCTCAGCCGGGTGTTCTGAAGCACGTAGTACTCCATGAAACCGTTCACATTTACGGTACCCGCTATGTGCATGCTGCCGACCTCGGGAAGACGTTTCCTGACGCCAGCTCCAGGTCGAAGGGGTGAATCTGAGAGGGATACCGTACCCACGTGTCTGCGTGAGCCAAGGCACGCATCAATGGCCAGCACGGGTGTGAGGGCGTCGTACCCCTGGACGAACTCACGCAGGTTGGCGGCGTGGATCGGGGCATCGATGGTCCCCCAGGTCTGCAGATCCTTGCACTCCGCCTCCAAAATGGACCCGATCAACGGCCCGAGGGCGTCGCCGGTGGATCGGTCGGTGCCAACGCAGACCACCTCGAAGGGTGAGGGCCAGCAGATCCTTGCCACGTGCCTACCCAGCTCCCCCGGGGTATTTCTACGTGGATCAAATCTGATCTTCATGGTTTCCTCCCATGCCCCACAGGCATACCTGAAGTATATGGAGGTTGACCCCAGAATATGTATGGGTCGAACGGAGGTCAGCCCATGCCCGGTCGAGGGTCGGCGGGTCCCCTCCACATGTTCACGATTGCAGCGGCCTATGTGGGCGCAGTGGTCGGCGGGGGCTTCGCCACTGGTAGAGAGGTGTTTCACTTCTTTGCATCGCCACTGGATGGGGGTGCGGCGGCCCTGATCATCGCCTCCGGAGGCTTCATTCTCGGAGGGATGGGACTGATGGTCCTGATCAGCCGTCTGTGTGCGTCCTCGGCGGCAGAGATCATCGCAGCCGCCTGTGTTGGCCGGTCAACCAGACGCTGGGTCGGACGGGTCCTCACCCTCTTCTACCTGCTGATACTCGGAGTCGTCTTCTCTGCCGCAGGGGCCCTGGCGGATGGATGGGGCTTTCCACCTCCCCTCGGCGCCGTCGGCCTGGCCGTGGCGGTGGGCAGCTGCCTTCTGATCGGCCCCCGGGGCATCGGCACGGTGAACACGGTCCTTCTGGCCGTTCTCGCTCTCACCCTTCTGTCGACGGCCCTCGAACTGACGCCACCTCTCACCCGTGACATGGGTGGACTGGACACCGGGGCAGCGCCGGTGGCCCCAGTATTGTACGTCAGCTACAACCTCGTCTTCGCCATGGCAGTGTTTCCTGACCTGGCAGTGAGCCATCGGGCGAAACTCAGTGCCGCAGGGGCGGCACTGGGAGGAGCAATGCTGGGCCTTCTATGCTGGGCCGAATGGAGGATCATGGCCGAGGTCTACCGCCACGTGGCCTGGGCCGATGTGCCCCTTCGCGTCGCAGTGGCACTGGTCAGACCTTCGGCCGCGGGAATGTATCCCCTTTTGGTGCTGCTGTCTCTTACCACGACCGGGGTGGCCGTGGGCTGCGGTCTGAT
>PWUC01000249.1 GCA_003562655.1 Clostridia bacterium | reverse complement strand
GGGGCGGCCCCGCCGGTGCAGGGCGTCCGGAGCGGTCGCGGGACCGGCCCTGCGAGGGCGCCCCCGCGATCCTCACCGGGGACACCGACTCCACCTTCTGACCCCCAGAGGCCCGCTTTCCGACGGCTGTCGCCGTCGACTCCCGTTGCTCTGGCCGGCCAGATGTGATTGACTTGATACCGACCCTGGGTTAGCTTGGCATGCAGAGGATGGCAAATGCGGGCGTAAAAGATGCGATGATTCCACTGTTGAGGTGATAGGATTGGCGGATACTCTACTGATCGTTGAATCGCCTGCGAAGGCACAGACCATAGAACGATACCTGGGCAAGGATTACAGGGTCGCGGCCTCGATGGGGCACGTCCGCGATCTGCCCAAGAGTAAACTGGGAATTGATGTTGAGGATGGTTTCGTTCCCAGATACATCACCATTCGCGGAAAGGGCAAGGTCTTGAAGAAGCTGCGGAAACTGGTCAGCTCCGCGGACCGGGTGCTGCTGGCGACGGACCCGGACCGGGAGGGCGAGGCCATTGCCTGGCACCTGAGCCATGCCCTGGACCTGGAGGAGGCGGACTCGGTCCGGGTGGCCTTCAATGAGATCACCGGAGATGCGGTCAGAGAGGCCCTGGAGTCTCCCCGGCCCATCGACCAGACCCTGGTGGATGCGCAGCAGGCCAGGAGGATCCTGGACCGGCTCGTCGGCTACAAGCTCAGCCCCCTGCTGTGGCGAAAGGTCCGCGGTGGCCTGTCGGCGGGGAGAGTGCAGTCCGTCGCCGTCCGCATGGTCGTGGAGCGCGAACGGGAGCGAGAGGCCTTTGAGGAGGAGGAGTACTGGACCCTGGACGCGGAGTTTACCTCGCCCCAGGGGGAGGAGTTCACGGCCCGTTTCACCAGGATGGGCGGGGAGGAGCCCGCCATCGCTGACGAGAAGACCATGGACCAGATCCTGGCCAGGCTCCCCCGCGACCAGTACACGGTGGATGAGGTCGAGCGGAAGGAGACCCGGGGGAATCCAGGGGCCGCCTTCACCACCAGCAGCCTGCAGCAGGCCGCCTCGGCGAGGCTGGGGATGAGCGGTGGTTTCACCATGCGGGTGGCGCAGCAGCTTTACGAGGGCCTGCCCCTGCGGGGGGATTCGGAGCGCACCGGACTCATCACCTACATGCGAACGGATGCGACCCGGGTCTCGCCGGTGGCCGTGGGACGGGCCGAGGCCTTCATCAAGAAGCGGTACGGCGCCGAGTTCTCGCAGCCGCGGGTGAGGCGGGGGAGGGCCCGCAAGGGAGCGGAGGAGGCCCACGAGGCCATTCGCCCCACCGACGTGACCCTGACACCCGAATCGCTGAAGCAGGATCTGAACAGATCGCAGTACCGGCTCTACAGGCTGATCTGGCAGCGGTTTGTGGCCAGCCAGATGAAGCCCGCTGTGTATGACGTGATGGAAGTGACCGTCGGATCCGGCGAGTTCGAACTCCTGGCCCGGGGGCGGCGGTTGAAGTTCCCCGGCTTCCGCATCCTCTACGGGGGCGCCGGAAGTGATGATTCCCTGCTGCCGTCGCTGATGGAGGGGGACCGGGTTGACCTGGTCGAGCTGATGCCCGAGCAGAACTTCACCCGGCCGCCGGCCCGGTACAATGAGGCGTCCCTGGTCAGGGCCCTGGAGGAGGAGGGCATCGGGCGTCCGAGTACCTATGCTCCCATCGTGGAGACCATTCAGAAGCGGGGATACGTCGGAGTTGAGGACAAGTATTTTTTCCCCACGGAGCTGGGCCGGGCCGTCAATGATTTGCTGGAGGCCCATTTCCCCGACGTGGTGGATCTGAGTTTCACCCGGGACATGGAGACGAAACTCGACAGCATCGAGGAGGGCGAGGTCTACTGGAACCAGGTGATCGCCGGCTTCTGGCACCCCTTCTCGGAAAATCTCCAGCGGGCCTACGAGGAGGCGCCCAGGGTGAAGCTCCCGGAGAAGGAGACTGACGAGATCTGCGAGGAGTGCGGGAAGCGCATGGTCATCAAGCACGGGCGGTACGGGAAGTTTCTGGCCTGTCCCGGCTACCCGGAGTGCACAAACTCCAAGCCCTACCTTGAGAAGACCGGGGCGACCTGTCCCGAGTGCGGTGGAGACGTGGTCAGGCGGCGGAGCCGCAAGGGGCGGACCTTCTACGGCTGCATGAACTACCCCGATTGCGAGTTCGTGGTGTGGCACCAACCCACTGACCAGAAATGCCCCGACTGCGGCACCTTCCTGGTCCAGAGGAGTACGAAGCGCAAGGGCGAATATCTGCAGTGCGGCCGGAAGGAATGCGGCTTTGAACGGGTGGCAGCAGAACAATGAATACGGAGGCGAAGGGGACTTTGGGGGACGAGGTCTTTCGGGGGGTGGTTGCGGGGTTTTTGCGCCAGCTTGATGTGCAGCGGGGCTATTCCCCTCACACCATTCGAAGCTATGGGACCGACCTGAGGCACATGCTGGCGTTCTTCTTCTCCTGGAAGGAGGATCCGGCCCCGGAGGAGCT
This sequence comes from Clostridia bacterium, assembly GCA_003562655.1. The sequence goes on along the minus strand of PWUC01000249.1, from coordinate 3,129 downwards.
GGGGCGGCTGGATGTGCGCGACATGAGGTCCTATCTGTCGCATCTTCTGTCGGTCGGTTATGCCAGGAGCACCGTCAACCGCAAACTGGCGGCGATGCGATCCTTCTGGACATACCTGGTGGACGAGGGGCTGGCTGAGGACAACGTCCTCTCCTACCTGTCATCGCCGAAGATGCCCTCCCGTCTGCCCCGGTTTTTCTACCGCGACCAGGTGGAGAAGATCCTGGAGCAACCGGCTGCGGACACTCCCGAGGGACTCAGGGACCGGGCGATCATGGAGATGCTGTATGCCACCGGGATCCGGGTGACGGAGCTGGTCACCCTGGATATGGATTCGGTGGAGGATGCGGGCGATCGGGTCCGCGTGTATGGCAAGGGGAGGCGCCAGCGCCTGGTGCCCGTCGGAGAATACGCCCAGAGGGCCCTCGAACAGTACCTTGAGAGGGGCCGGCCGCAGCTGGCAGAGAAAAACCCCGAGGATCCGGGCAGCGCCCTGTATCTGAATCATCGCGGAGCCAGGCTGACGTCCCGGGGAGTGCGCTGGCTGGTCAAGAAGCATGTGGGGGCCCTCGGGGTGAGGGGCAGTCCGCACACCTTCCGCCATTCCTTTGCCACGCATCTTCTGGACGGCGGAGCGGACCTGCGGAGTGTGCAGATGATGCTGGGGCATGCGGATCTTTCGACCACCGGGATCTACACGCATGTGAGTACGGCTCTGATGCGCCGGGTGTATGATGATACCCATCCCCGGTCCAGGAGAGGGAGGCGTTGACATGTTCAGGGGGACGACGATCGTTGGAGTCCTGGGGGAGGAGGAGGTGGCCCTGGCCGGAGACGGGCAGGTCACCATGGGCGATGCCATGATCCTGAAGCGAGGGGCCCGCAAGGTGCGCCGCCTGTACGACGGGAAGGTCCTGGCCGGTTTCGCCGGTGCGCTGGCCGATGCGGTCACCCTGTTCGACAAGTTTGAGAGCAAGATTGAACAGTACCACGGCAACCTTCAGCGGGCGGCGGTGGAATTGGCCAAGGAATGGCGCACGGACCGGGTGCTGCGGCGGTTGGAGGCCCTGCTCGTGGTGGCTGACGAGGACGGCATCCTGGTGGTATCGGGTGCCGGTGAGGTCATTGAGCCGGATGACGGGATCACGGCCGTCGGTTCCGGGGCGGGATATGCCCTGTCTGCCGCCCGCGCTCTGCAGAAACACTCATCCCTGGGCCCCGAGGAGATTGTCAGGGAATCTCTTCTGGCTGCGGCGGAGATATGTGTGTATACTAATGACAGCATAATTGTGGAAACAATGAGACGAACTCGCACCTGATGGTATTTTCTGCGGCAGTGTTTCTCAGGATCGCGGGAGGCGATGATATCCATGAGTGAACTGACACCGAAAGAGATCGTTGCTGAGCTTGACCGCTACATCGTGGGACAGGAGGATGCCAAGCGGTCCGTCGCGGTGGCGCTGCGCAACCGGTATCGCCGCAGCCGTCTTCCCCGGGACCTGCAGGAGGAGGTTCTGCCCAAGAACATCCTCATGATCGGCGCAACGGGAGTCGGCAAGACGGAGATCGCCCGGAGGCTGGCCCACCTGGTGAAGGCACCCTTTTTGAAGGTGGAGGCCACCAAGTTCACCGAGGTCGGCTACGTGGGGCGCGACGTGGAATCGATGGTTCGCGACCTGGTGGATACGGCAATCCGGATGGTGAAGGGCGAGGAGATGGCCAAGGTTGATGAGGAGGCGGATCGGGCTGCCCGGCGACGTCTGCTGGACATCATCGCCCCGGTGGGCAGGCGCAGGAAGAAGAGCAACCCCTTCGAGGCGCTCTTTGCCGAGACTCTTGACGAGGGCGACGATGCCGATGACGAGCTCGAGCGCTCTGAAGAGCGCAGGCGGCGCAGGGAAATCGGCGAGAAGCTGGACAGCGGTGAGCTGGATGAGCAGGAAGTTGAGATCGAGGTTGAGGAGCAGGTTCCCTCGATGGTCGAGGTGTTCAGCGGGGCCGGTGTCGAGGAACTGGGAATCAACCTTCAGAGTATGTTCGGGAACATGTTCCCCGCCAAGAAGAACAAGCGCCGCGTGTCCATTGCCGAGGCCCGCAGCATTCTGCGCAACGAGGAGGCGCAGAAGCTGATCGACATGGACCGGGTTCACCGAATGGCCATCCGGAGGGCTGAGAATGAGGGCATCATCTTCCTGGATGAGCTGGACAAGGTGGCCGGAGAGGATTCACGGCACGGGCCCGACGTTTCCCGGGAGGGTGTGCAGCGGGACATACTGCCGATCGTGGAGGGCACCACGGTCATGACCAAGTATGGGGCGGTCAAGACGGACCACACGCTCTTCATCGCTGCCGGGGCATTTCACACGAGCAAACCCTCGGATCTGGTGCCGGAACTGCAGGGACGTTTTCCCATCCGGGTGGAGATGCATTCTCTCAGCCGCGATGACCTGCGGAGGATCCTGGTGGAGCCCCACAGTTCCCTGACGCGTCAGTATTCGGAGCTGCTTCAGACCGATGGTGTGACCCTGGAGTTCACCGAGGATGGCCTGGACGAGATCGCCCGCATATCCGAACAGATCAACAATGCCACGGAGAACATCGGGGCGAGGCGCCTGCACACCGTCATGGAGAAGCTGCTCCAGGACGTATCCTTTGACGCCCCCGACGACGTGAGGGAGCACGTGGTCGTTGACGCGGAATACGTCGGCGACCAGCTGGCGGCCATCGTCTCTGACAGAGATCTCAGTCACTATATCCTGTGACGGGCTGGCCCTTTTGACCTGGGAGGCAGTGGGTTCGGGACCTTCCCCGGACCCCGTCTCCCGGTATTTTGCCTGCAACCCCTCCCCTGGACCCGCGATGTGAAGAGGCTGGACCCCTGGCGCGCAGCCCCGTCTTTGCCCGGGGTGAGACGCAGAGGGCGCCGCGCCCTCAGGGAGTCGCTTATGGGCTCCCCTGCCCCATCCTGCACCGGATTTCACCGATTCTGCAGCCCAATCCCTGTCCGATTCGGATGGCCGGGGGCGCAGGCACCCGCGCAAAGAAGGGATTTGCGGGTCTGATGTTGAAACCCTGTATCTGAGGGAGGGGTTGAATTGAAAAGACTGACACTGATCGCAGTATTTATGG
>PWUC01000193.1 GCA_003562655.1 Clostridia bacterium | reverse complement strand
GCAGGTATCAAAGCGGCCATGTCGAATTGGCGGTAAACGTAGACGGCATGCCGAGGCCGGGAGGACGGGCCAATGGAACTACGCAGAGACTCCTCACCTTGCAGTCAGGCGTTTGAAATCAGCGTGACGTCCAGAGGTGACACCTTCATGGGCGAGATTAGCTGGCTTGAGGGAGAGACGAGAAGAAGGGAGACATTTCGCAGCTCGGGAGAGCTGGTGCATCTAATCAAGCAGGCTGTCGATGATGGAGAGTCGACTGCCGGGTACATACACCAGACAGCGCATACGAACCCGGTCCCGATGCGCGGAGCTACCGGTGAAGGCGGGAATGTCTGCACGACAGCTCCCGCTTCGTTTATACTTGCCACCAGGATATGCGCAGTACAATGTCGAAGAAGTTGACCAAGCCCGCCGCCTATCGCATCAGCTTGTGCGACTTCCTCTAAAACCCTCACGGCGGCGGGCTTCTCCATTCTCCCCACCAATTCGCCTAATCCCCTTGTAGATGGCAATATAGGACTGCAGGGAATGGCAATCAGAAAGTGCAGAGGGGCGGTGGGGTTGTCTCATGAGAGACAGGTAACTCCACTGCCAACCACGAAACTGAAAATAGTTGAAACCCTTGATCCTAAACAGGATGGAAACGGAGCATTGCTGTCAGCGCCACCAAATGTTAATGCTCAGATTATGTGAGCTGACGCTGTGCATATTATTCGAGCTGTAGTGCAGAACACAGCCCGGGGGTGTATTCCCCAGGCTTGCTGGGAGACCGCCCCTGAAACAATCCCCTGAGGAAGGCTTCAACGTGATGAGGCTGGGCCTTCGGACACATCCTGCGGTACTCGCGTGCGCAGCGGGCCAAAATGTCGCCTCGAACCGTATCCCACCGCTCTCCGGAGATGAGCCGATCCAGGTCCTCCTCGGTACGAATGGGAAGGGTTAGAAAGCCCTGATGGGTGCGCAGCAGCAGCTCTCCGATTCTCACCCTCCTGATGCCCCGCCTTCCCTTCAGCATCCATGACGCTGTTCACTTCATGTATAATGGCCTTTCCCAGACGTGATCGAGACGAGAGATCATAGCGTGTGGCGAGGTGCGCCCTCGCAATGGTAGAGGACCCTCTGTATGGAAAGACGTTTGCTGCATGCAGTTTGATCATGTGGACCTCCCGGCACGGGGTGTATTCCATGGCTGATTCTCGGCCCGGGTTGGGGGTTCCTTCCTCGCGTGCAGACCTCTGTGCCAGCTGGTGCAGTCAACGGGAATGAATCGGCGGGGCCACACGTCTGCCAATCATACTTTGCTGCATACAGAAAGCCCCCGGCGTGACCCGGGGGCCAGGCTTGCAAAGTCAGGGGTGTATCATAGAACGTCGAGAAGGAGCAGGGACCATGGATCGTAGTCCAGGTTTCGTTGTCGCAGCGTGCGCATGGAAAGAAAGGTGCCTGACAGGGCGGATTCGACCTGGAATTCCTCGGTGGCGTTTACACGGATCTCCTCGTGGGTCAGCACTCTGTACGCTAGGGCCACGTGTCGAGAGGCTTTGATCGACCGTCGGTCAACGAGCAGTCCGAGCGGTTCCGCTATAGAAGGAGATCGGACGTTCACTTCTTCCTGGAGTTCCCGCCTGAGGGTGGACAGCAGCAGGGACCAGGGCCCGTCATGACTGTCACCGTCCGGTTCAACATGTCCCCCAATGACCAGACTGACCTTATTCGAGAGGTCCTCACGGTTTTCCGCCAGGCGGTGGAACACAGCGTAGCGTCGCAGGCGATCCTGGATAACCGCACACGGGATGATCTGCACCCATTCGTCAGACGCTTCTGCTTGCTGCCGGGGAAACCACCTTGCATTCCGCCAGCCGCTCCGGAGGATCCCCTTCGCCTCTGCCCATGGAAGAAAGGGTGACTCGGACTGAATGTGATCACGGTTCATAACCATGACTGGCTCAGCTGCCATAGACCTCTTCCATCCCTTCCAGTATGTCTACAACAACTTTCCTGGCAGTAGATTTCGCCGTAGTGTGATTTTCGCTGCTTGTATCGATTAACACGACATCCTCGAACAATGGTGCGTGCTGGCATTTGATGTGCTCATATGCACAGTTAAGGTTATTGAGAACCTCGGGATTCATGGCCGAACCGTATTCATCAATGAGCGTATGCTTGTTCTCACGCTCCAGCGACGTCTCGGGATCAGCATAGAATAGAAAGACTACTCCGATTGTTTCACGCCACTGTTCCAGCATCAAGAAATCGTGGATCGTCCTGCAGTCTTCATCAGTCACTTCCCGGTCATTCTCAGGAACTCAAACCAGGCCAGAGCATCAAAAAGGCCTCTGTCCAACATCACGATGTTGTATGGTTCACCGCTGTGAGCACCCTCGAGTACATGCTGTAGTGCATAGCAGGCTGACCACGTGTTGAAGGCAATCCAATCCTTCTTCAAGTAGAATGGCGTGCGTTTTGATGCTCCCTCTGCGGGTGCCAACACGTGAAAGCCCGTTCTTCTGAAGAAGTGGCTAACGATGTCAATGCAGGTGCTCTTCCCAGCCTTTGGTGTCCCTGCGAACTCCACGAAGAACGGTCTCGGATCATCCAGGAGCTGGCGCATCTGGACTGCGCGACGGCGAATAGCATCCATTCTGAATGCACCTCCGGAGTACATGTGTTCAGCAACTCATACATCCTGATGGTTGCTTCCAAGCACTCCGTCCGTTGCCTATTGTTTCCTCTTCTTCAACCTTGATTCATTTTTCGCGGATTGCCCTGTCTTTCCTCTTCTTCTCCCAGGACGTAACATAACAGTAATCTGCGCGGCGGTCACGGTCCAGAACACCACTCTTGCTGTCGTGCGCCCATCAGGAACGTGGCCGTCCCTGCTGCTTGGAGGCGTCTGGATTGGTGTTTCCAGACGAGGTGACACCGGCTCGAAAAGTGGCACGAAGTGGATTTGACAGCGACGGATGGAGGGCAATGCAATTAGCACCATGGTGAACGGTTCGTCTGACCCGCTCACCGGATGAACCAACCTAGTTGCCTCACTCTCTCATGGGGGTGGGGTAGAGGAGCGAACCTCATCAGTAACCGGGTCGAGCAGGGCAGTGATGAAGCCCGGTGAAAGGGAGTTTCGCCGAAGCTGGCAGTATGCCGGTACTGGCAGCTGGGACTGTGGGCGAAAGCCGCAGGACTGTCACCGCGAGCCAAATCCCCCTGCCGCGGTGAAGAGCTATCTCACGATGGGGAGAGTGAGGAATGGTGACCCGCTGTGAACGTCCCGGGCAGCTATTCCCCGGGCCTTTTGCTTTTTGCGCCCCCATTCCAGTCCCCATCGCACAACCGAAAGGAGTGTCACAGGTGGTAGGAGTGTGCCCGGAGTGTGTTGCAGAGATCATCCAGGACGATGTGGTGGAGGGCGAGCTGGTGCCCTGCCCGGAGTGTGGTGCGGAGCTGGAGGTCATGTCCCTGGATCCCCCGGTCCTCGAACTGGCCCCCGAGCTGGAGGAAGACTGGGGAGAGTGAGCTGACTTGATTGCTGTCGTATGCTCGCGGGTGCGGGCCGGGGAGAAACTGCTCCTGGCCGCGCTGCAGAAAACGGGCGTGACCGTCCACCGCTATGACGAGCGTGATCTTTCTTTCGCCGTGGGACGCCCGGCAGGTGATCACCCCTTGCTCTCGTACGGTGTTGTGATCCTCCGCTGCCTGGCCCATTCGAAGACCCAGGTCATCGCGGAGATCCTCAACAGCTGGGGTGTCACCACCGTCAACTCGGCCGACGTCATCCGTCGCTGCGGGGACAAGATCTCCACCACCCTGGCCCTGCAGAGGCACGGCTTGCCCGTGCCGGAGACCGTCGCCGCGGCAGATCCCGGCCCCGCCCTCGTTGCCATGGAGGAGATCGGCTATCCCGTCGTATTGAAGCCGACCGTGGGTTCCTGGGGTCGCCTGCTGGCCCGGATCAACGATCGCGATGCAGCGGAGGCGATTCTTGAACACAAGACGGTCCTCGGATCATACCAGCACGGGATCTTCTACATCCAGGAGTACGTGGGCAAACCTGGCCGCGACATACGGGCCTTTGTCATCGGCGGTGAGACCGTTGCCGCCATCTACCGCTATTCAGATCACTGGTTGACCAATACGGCCCGGGGCGCCCGGGCGGAGAACTGTCCCGTCGTCCCGGAACTTGAGGCCCTGTGCCGGCGGGTTTCCGGGGCTGTAGGCGGTGGGGTCCTGGCCGTCGACCTCCTCGAGTCAGAGCGGGGTCTGCTCGTCAACGAGGTCAACTGCACCATGGAATTCCGCAACTCCATCGAGCCGACCGGGGTCGACATCCCCGGCGAGATGGCCCGGTATGTTATCGAGCTGATGGGAGGGGATGACAGTGGTGATGTGCGAGTGGGGATCGTGGGCGGCTCTGGATACGCAGGCGGTGAACTCCTCCGGTTGCTCCTGAGGCATCCCGGGGTAGAGGTGACCAGGTGACGTCGGAGTCCCACCGGGGCCGCTACGTTCACCAGAGACATCCCAACCTGCGGGGGCACACCGACCTGAGGTTCTGCTCCGCTGATGACATCCAGCAGGTCGACCTGTTGTTGTACGCCCTTCCCCACGGCCAGAGCCGAAAGAGAATGGATGACTTCGCGGCGGAAAGGGTAATCGACCTCAGTGCCGATTTCCGCATCACCGACAGGGAACTCGCCCGCAGGTACTACCCCGACCTGGAAGCATCCCCGTGGGAGGAACGCTTCATCTATGCCCTGCCCGAGATCAACCGGCGGGCCCTGGAGGGTGCCACCCACGCCGCCAGCCCCGGATGCCTGGCCACGGCAGCGCTGCTGGGACTGTATCCCCTGGCAGCAGCCGGGCTGCTGACGGGTTCCGTGGTGATCGAGGGCAAGGTGGGTTCGACAGCCGCGGGTGCGGCTCCCGGCCCCGGCTCCCATCACCCCGAGCGGCGGGACGTGGTCCGCTCCTACGCTCCCACCGGCCACCGCCACGAGGCCGAGCTCATCGAGCAGCTGGGGTGGGCTGCGCCGGCAGACGTCGGGGCGCCCGGGATACACTTTTCCGCCACGGTCGCGGAACTGGTCCGGGGAATCCTGGTGACGGCCCACTGTTTCGCCGACACCCCGGTCAGCGAGGGCCAGCTGTGGCGCCTGTACCGGGGGCAGTACGGGGATGAACCCTTCGTCCGGATCGTGACGCAGAGGACGGGGATATACCGGTACCCGGAACCCAAGCTCCTGGCCGGCACCAACCGGTGCGAGGTGGGCTTCCAGGTGGACCCCGCCAGCGGGCGGGTCGTGGTCATGTCAGCCCTCGACAATCTGGTCAAGGGAGCCGCCGGCAACGCGGTGCAGGTCATGAACCTGATGCTCGGTCTTCCCGAGACGACGGGACTGGATTTCATTGCAGTACATCCGTAGGAGGGAGCGATCAATGCTGGTTTTAAAAGTCGGTGGCGGTCTCGCCATTGACCGGGAAGCCTTTTGTGAGGACGTGGCCTCCCTGGTCGCCGAAGGACGGGAAGTCGTCCTGGTCCACGGGGGGGCTGAGGAGACCAACGAGATCTCCGAGCGCCTGGGGAAGCCGCCCCAATTCGTCACGTCGGTGTCGGGATACCGCAGTCGCTTTACCGATGAGGAAACGGTAGAGATCTTTGCCATGGTCTACGCGGGGAAGGCCAACACG
>PWUC01000165.1 GCA_003562655.1 Clostridia bacterium | reverse complement strand
TTGATCTTGGAGGGGTCACCCTGACCGCCGGCGAAGCCACCATGTACCTGTTCTACTTTCTCTTCGGCTACCTGCTCCTGGCCTCCCTGTTTGCCGCCATGGGTGCAACGATGAAGGATGTTGAGGGCGGCAGCCAGGCCCAGGGACTGGTGGTGATGGTACCTCTGGCCCCATTGTTCTTTGCGACCCTGATTTTCATGCAGCCGAACTCCCTGGCTGTGAGGATACTGAGTCACGTTCCTCCCTTCAATATGACCACCGTGCTCCTGCGCATGGCGGCAACGCGGCTGCCGTCCTGGGAGATAGCGACCACTCTGACGGCGCTGTTTCTGTCTTCACTGCTCTTCATGTGGCTGGGATCAAGGATCTTCCGCGGGGGACTGCTGGAGTTCGATCGCAGCATAGGGGTCAGGGACCTGAAGCGCATGCTCTCGCGCACATAAATCCGGCTGGAGGCCCTACCGTAGGGCCGCCGTCACCTTCTCTGGGGCCGTGGGGCCCCACATGTCCTGCCATGGCAGGTAAGCGGCTCTACAGGACAGGGGACGATGCCGTTGATCTGGCTGGGAGGGCCCGTCCTCGTTGACAGTACGCCACTGAAGGGGGACCCGATGAGCCTGACGCGCCGATCCCCGACGACGTGCATTGCAGATCGGCTCAGGAGTGTGAGCTGTGACCTTCCTTTTGATATAATCGGCAGAAGAGAAAAACCGATGAGGTGGTGCCTGTGACGACAGTGCTGTCCAACTGGAGCATGCAGGAGAAGTTCGGCGATATCGTGGGGCAGGCAGTGCAGACCCTGGTCTCAGAGGGACGACTTCCGGGAGAATCCCTCGAGAGGCCGGTCATCGTGGAGAAGCCCCGGGATCCTGACCATGGAGATCTGGCCACCAATGCTGCCCTGGTGCTGGCCGGGCTCGCGCGCTGCTCGCCGCGGAAACTGGCGGAGCAGCTCTGCCGGGTCATGGGCCCGCAGATCGAGGGCAGCAGGCATTTTGACTGCCTTGAGATCGCCGGCCCGGGGTTTGTGAACCTGCGCTTCAGCGACGCCTACCTGTACGACCTTGTCGCCGCGATAGATGCCGAAGACAGCTACGGCAGCTGGGACACCGGAGGAGGGCGTCGGGTTCTTGTTGAGTTTGTCAGCGCCAATCCCACGGGGCCCCTGGTGGTCGTTCAGGCCCGTTCTGCGGCCCTGGGTGATGTGATGAGGCGGCTTTTGCGACGGATCGGTTACGATGCCGACAGCGAGTACTACGTGAATGATGTCGGGGGGCAGATCAACAGGCTGGGCCTGTCCATGGAGTGCAGGGTGCGAGAGCTGAAGGGCGAGGATGTCAGCCTGCCCGGGGATGCCTACCCCGGCGAATATGTCATGGACCTGGCCCGACGATACCTGCAGACCTGCGGCGATCAGGGGATGTCTCGCGAGGTCCTGGGGCGCTTCGCCGCCGAGGAATTGATCAGGGAACAGCGGGAGCTGCTGAAAAGGTACGGCGTGGAGTTTGACCGCTGGTACCGTGAGAGCGAGGTCCGGGCCCAGGGCGGGCCGGAACGAGTTCTCGGCCTGCTGCGGGAGCGGGGCCACCTCTACGACGAGGACGGGGCGGTCTGGCTCAGGAGCACTGCCTTTGGTGATGACAAGGACCGGGTGCTGGTCAAAAGCGATGGGTCCTTCACCTATTTTATGCCCGACCTGGCCTATCACCTCGACAAGCTCGAGCGGGGCTATGAATGGTTGATTGACATCCTGGGGCCGGATCATCACGGTTACGTGGCGAGGATGCAGGCCGGCCTGCGCGCCCTGGGCTACCCCGGCGATGTCCTTTGCGTATTGCTGTCCCAGTGGGTGCGTCTGTTGAGCGACGGCACGGAAATGAGCATGTCCAAGAGGGCCGGGACCTTTGTACCCATGGAGGAACTCCTGGACGAGGTCGGCACCGATGCCGCCCGGTTCTTCTTCGTCATGCGCTCGCCGAGTTCACCGCTGGACTTTGATCTGGAGCTGGCCAAGGCCCAGTCCAGTGACAACCCCGTCTACTATGCCCAGTATGCTCATGCGCGGATCTCGGGGATCATGTCCGAGGCGGAAAGGAGAGGGATCGAGCCGGATGCGGACCGGGGGGCGTCTCTTCACGTTCTTGAGCATCCGCGAGAGCACCAGCTGATCCGGTTTCTCGGGGACTTCCCCGGGGAAGTGCTGCAGGCAGGGGAGAATCTCGAACCCCAGCGCATTGCCTCCTATGTCCTGGATCTGGCCGCTTCCTTTCACATCTTCTACACCGAGTGCAGGATATTGAGTTCGGATGCCCGGATGACTGTGGCCAGGCTGCATCTGGTGAGAGCCTGTCAGAAGGTGCTGGCCTCGGCCCTGGATCTTCTGGGAGTGGATGCTCCGGACAGGATGTAGGGGCGTGGTAATGCCTGGTATGGGACGATGATTTGCCGCAGTCTCAAAGCAATGCAAGCCATGAGGCGATGGTGACCGGTATTCAGCCTGAAAGACTCGATTCCGTATCGCTGTCCCCGAGAGGGGATGACATTCCCTTTTACGTGGCTCCGGCAATGCAATATAGTTTATCCATGAGCTCTGCAACCTGGAGATCAAGAGAGGTGAAGGTGAAAATGCGTCCCAATTCGCGTCGGAACAGGTTCGCCGAGATGTCTCTCGTCAGAGTTCTGACCGTCCTCGGCGTGTTGCTTCTGCTGGGCGCCCTGCTCCTGCTTCTGGGTCCAGGGGAATCTGCGACTGAGAAAAAGATCCCGGACATCCAGGGTCCGGTCCTGGCAGCGGAGTCTCCCCCGGTCTGGTGCACTGGACTCTCTTTTCCCCTCATTCTGACATCAGAGCCCCGCGAGAAGGAAGATGACCCCGTTTAGGGAATATACAGAACGTAGCCGTTTTGAGCACTCGGTGTGGCCCGCGAGCTGATCGGTGCCTGCCCGGCACCGAAATCCGATCCGGAGGTGATGACCGGGAGCGGGCCCGCAGTGCCAGGCTGGCACTGTTCATTTTCCCGGGACTACATGGTAAAGAGACGCGCCTTGGCACCGGAGGATTTTCACCGCTTCAGGGGTGTTGGAGAACCCCATATCTCACCGGACGGAGAGAAACTGGTCTACTGCGTTGAGACGAGGGATGCCGAGGAGAACAAAAGACATGTGAACCTGCATCTGATGGATCTGCCCGGGGGAGAATCGAGACCGCTGACGGTGGGCAAACACAGAAACACAGCACCCCGCTGGGCGCCGGACGGCAGCCGGGTTGCCTTCCTTTCAGACAGGTCGGGGAAGAGCCAGGTGTGGATCATGAACGTCTCGGGCGGCGAACCCTGGCGGCTGGAGACCGAACAGATTCCCTCGGGGCCCGTCGCCTGGTCGCCCGACGGCTCAGCCCTGGCCTTCGCAGCGCGGGTCTTTGAACCGGCAGAGGACTGGGTTCCCTATGCTGGAGCCCCGGAGGGTGACCGGACCCGGGCTGTGAAGCAGGCAGCAGGTGGGGATGACGAGGCGGGTGATGTGGGGGTCATGACCCGTCTCCGCTACCGTTTCGATGGCGTGGGGTTCTTTGGTGACAGGCGGAGTCACCTTTTTGTCGCAGCAGCTGTCGGGCCTGAAGGCCCGGAGGCCGAACCCCGTCGCCTGACGGACGGCGATTATGACCACCTCGGTCCTCCCTCCTGGAGCCCGGACGGAAGGATGCTCGCCTTCACTGCGTTGAGAAGACCGGATGCTGACAGGCGGCTGGAGATGGATCTGTGGGGTGTCGACGTGGTTACGGGCCGGCTGGTCCACCTGATGAGGGGGACGGGAATGGTTGCAAGTCCCCTGTGGTCGCCCGACGGGGACCGGATCGCTTTTTCCGGGCACGATGGTTCGCATGGTCGATCGACGACGAACGGGCTGTGGGTGATCGATGTGGACCCGGACGGCGGCGGCCCGGCGAGTCAGGATCAGGCGCGCCACCTGACCCGAGACCTGGACCGCCCCCTGGGGGGAATCGCTTCCGATGTCGGCCTGGCGTCCTCGGCTCCCCCCTTCGCCTGGGATCAGGGCGGGGGAGCACTCCATTTCCTGGCCGCCGACCGCGGTTCTGTCTACCTGTATCGGGCCGGCCTGTGTGAAGCCGACTGCAGTCTTGAGCGGGTCCTGGGAACAGAGGATGGGGTGATCCCGGCCTTCAGCCGCGGCCCGGACGGAAGGCTGGTATACCAGGCCGGCCGTTCCTGTACGCCTGAGGAGCTCTGGTTTCGGGCGGCCGATGGTGAAATCCGCCAGCTGACCCGTGAGAACGAGGAGTTCATGCGGGAGGTGTGGGTCTCGGCGGCCGAGCGGTTCGACTACTGCAGTCACGATGACACCCCGGTCGAGGGGTTCCTCCTCCGACCGTACGGTTATGAAGCGGGGAAGGCCTACCCGACGGTGACCCTGATTCACGGGGGTCCCCACGGTGCATATGGACAGGGCTTCATGTTCCAGGCCCAGATTCTCGCCTCCAATGGTGTCGCGGTTCTGTACACCAATCCCAGGGGAAGTCAGACCTACGGACAGGAGTTCGCCCACGCGGTGGTGCAGGACTGGGGTGGTGGCGACTATGAGGACATCATGGCTGGAGTCGACCGGGTGGTTGAGGACGGAATCGCCGATCAGAACCGCCTCGGGGTCATGGGATGGAGCTACGGCGGGTTCATGAGCTCATGGATTGTGACGCAGACGGACCGGTTTGCCGCTGCCATCATCGGGGCTCCGGTCACCAACAGGCACAGCTTCTTCGGCACCAGTGACATCGGCTACGACTTTGGTGAACACCAGTGCGGCGGCACGCCGTGGGAGAACCCGGAAAACCTGCTGGAGCGATCTCCCCTTGCCTTCGCCGACCGGGTCAGGACACCGGTCATGCTCATGCACGGCGAGGGAGATCTGCGCTGCCCCGTTGCCCAGGCCGAGGAGTTCTATGTCGCGCTCAGGTACCTGGGCAGAGAGGCGGTCATGGTTCGCTACCCCGATGAATTCCACGGCCTGAGACAGCCCGGGCACGTGCAGGACCGGATGGCGCGTATACTGGCCTGGTTTGAACACCATCTGGCTGACTAGTCGTCGGGGGGAGGACCCAATGCCCCTCCCCCCCGAAGCGCGGGTCTGATGGCATCTGCCTGGTCGACAGGGCTGGCAGGCTGAGGGGAGGACAGGCAGGTGGGCCGGTTTATCGGTGTGCTGACACAGGCCGCAGAGCGGGAGCCTCATGGCCCTCACAGGCCGTGTCCCCCTGACGGGTGCTCCATGCCCGTCGGGCGCACCGACTGGGTCGTCGAGAGCATTGGTGAGGTGTACTGCGAGAGGTGTCTCAACAGGAGATGGGGCAAGAGATGAAGCCTCAGCCCTGCGACTCTCCTGTTCGCCCCGGCGGCTGGCTCAGGTCAGCCCCCCACGTGATCCCGCTCGAGGACTCCGGGGCATTGATCCTGCATCGAGCCGGGCCAGGTCTGTTCTGACGATTCCATGCAAGTCACCGTGTGACTGGGGCAAGCTCATAGGGGAGCAGCCCCCAGTTTCCTCTCGGGGGGGCAGGGAGGGACGCGACCGTCCCGTTGACAGGTCTCTTCCCAGATGCTACCTGGTCGCTGCGGCCTGCGGTGAAACCCCTGTCGTGTTCTCTTCAGGAGCAGACTCACTTGAAGGGGGGTGAGCTCGTGAAGTTCAGCAGTC
>PWUC01000210.1 GCA_003562655.1 Clostridia bacterium | reverse complement strand
TGATCGCACAGAGGGGAGTGGGCGAACGTTGCCTCCTGATTCCCGAAGAGGATCATCGTCATGGCCTCGCCCTGGCCACCTGGCTGGCCCTCACCGGCGACCCGGTATTCCCCATAGGGACCGATGGGCTCTCTGAGCATATCAAGGCCCATCTCAACTGGGTTCAGGGACAGATGAATGGCCGGCAGATGAATCTATACCTGCTCGCACCCCAATCCCTTGGGACGGCGAGGTTGATGGAAGAGTTGAACAACTACGGCCAGGTGGTTCGCGTCGCCGGAATGACCCCCCAGGACACGGCTCTGGCCCTGGCGCAGTATCATGACGCCGGCACCGGGTTCGGATGGTGGGGCGGGGCCACCCGTGAGGGCAACCGATACTACCTTCTGGGCAACCCGAATCATGCAGCCGAGCTGATCGCGGTGGCCCCCCTGTTCAGTGAGACCCAACGTGGACCCACCGTGTTGACCTCCTCTGAGCGCCTGCCGCCGGTGGTGGAGACCTTCCTGTGGACCATCCGCCCTCACTGGATCATGGTTCCCTCTGAGGGACGCTACAACTTCGCCTGGATCGCCGGAGGTCCGGAAGCCATCGGCTGGTCAGTGCAGAATCGCGCGGATCTGATCAACCAAACCGTGCCCTATGACCAACAGGGGTTCGGAGGCATCGATTCCTCCCTGCTGGTCTGGATGGTCATCGGGTGGATCGGGGCCCTCTGGGTGTGGATCCACAGTGTGATGAGAAGACAGGCCATGCAGCAACAGATCCGCCTGTTCTGGGTTCTGATCACCCTGGTACTCGGGCCGCTGGGAATCCTGTCCTATTACCTGGCAACCCGGGGAGACAAACCCCCCGTTGCCAGCAGCGAACGTCTCTCCCTTCCCACGAAGGCGCTCTCTGCCACCGCTGCCACCACATCCCTGACCGTCAGTGTAATCATCCTCACGGCTTTCACATACGTTCTCCTTCGACGTCCCATCTTCGTGATCGAGGGCTCCATTTTCTTCCTGGGAAACCCGGCGGTCCGCAGTCTGATTGCAGGATCCCTTCTGGCCCTGGCTGCAGCCCTCTTCCTCGTAGAACCGGCCCTTTATTCATCAGGCGGCGAAACCTACCGCCATCTCCTGAGGAGCACCTGGCGGGGGCCCGTCATCGGTGTCTCGATTGCAGCGGGTCTGTTTTCACTGGTCCTGTGGTGGCTGCGAACTCACTACCTCAGCATACCGCCCCGCGAAACCGAGCTCCTCTGGTGGGGCACAGCCGCCGCGGCCGCTGCCATCACCGCCATCATGACCTACCCGATCAACTACTGGATGACCTCGCAGAATGTCAAGAAGGGAGTGCTGAAATGAGACCATGAACTACCGCCGGAGCCAGGGACGGGTTCGACTCGGCCTTCAGGGTCTTGTCCTGCTGCTGGTCGCGGCCGCAGCCGCCGGTGTGCTGATCCCCTCACCCTTTTACCCGCGGATTCAGTCGCGGGGCTCCACCGATTCTGCCACGGCACTGACGACGAGACTGGGGGGACCCGACCCACTCACAATCGCCATCTGCATCTCCCAGGCCGTCTATCCGGGGTCTGCGCGGGCCGACGCGGTCATCCTGGTTCCGGACCATGACTGGCGGACCGGTCTGATCGCGGCTGCGTTGACGGGGCCGCCAGTGAATGCGCCCATCCTGCCGATGCCCACGGGACCCATGCCCCCACAGGCCCAGACGGAGATCAGACGCCTCAACCCCAGGGGGATCAATGGAGACGGGGGCATCCAGGTCCTCGCCGTCGGAGGTGTTGATGAGCGGGTACTGAGGCAGGTCAACGAGATGGGCTTCGCCCACCGCTCGATCAATGCTGCTACGCCCGCAGAACTGGCGGAAAAAGCCGATCACTACCGGGCCATCCTGACCGGCAATCACCCGGATCAGGTGCTGATAGTGCCCGCTGATGCCGGCGAGTATGCCCTGCTTGCCGCACCCTGGGCTGCCCAGGGCGGCCACCCGATATTGTTCATCGAAAATGGCGTTCTCCCTCGCGCCACACGAAGGGCTCTGGACCTGCGACCGGGGGACGCCTTCATGTACATACTGGCCCCGGAGCAGATCATACCGCAGAGCGTGGCAGAGGACATGGCATTCTTTGGACATGTACAACGGATGCCGGGCGGCGATCCCTTCGAAATGGCCATCGCCTTTGCCAGGTACACCGATCGCGGAACAGATTTTCGGTGGTGGTTCGGCGCCAACCCCAGAGTCTTCGGCTGGGGAGTATCTGGACCCGGTCACAACTTCATCTTCGCCAGCATTGATGAGCCTATGCACGCGGCGGTTGCCTCAGGTCTGTCCAACCGGGGAACCCACGGGCCGCTGCTGTGGATCGAGGGCGACCACGTGCCCGATCCAGTGGCTGGGTTGCTGGCCGCAGTGCGTCCGACCGGGGAGCTGCGACCCGATCCCCTGCTCAATCGCGGATGGATCATAGGGAACGAGGACACCGTCAGTCTGCGAACCTGTCACCTGATCGACAGGTCCCTGCGAGCTGTCAGTACAGGGGAGGCCTCATCGGACGATGAGTAAAATGGTGACATCCTTTGCCCGCAGGAAAGATGCCATCACGGCCCTCGGTGAAATCGAGCTGCAGAAATTCGGAGCAGGCCAGGTGATTCCCCTCGACGGGAGAGAACCTGAGGAGGTCATCAATGCCAACCTGTTCCTTGATCGGAGGGAAGCATGCCTCGTGGCTGTTGGGGCCCTGGTCGGGTTCATCCTCGGGGCGCTGCTGATGTATTCGCATCGCATCGGCCTGTTGACCTTCCCGCTACTATCGCCCGCCTTCGCGGGAGGTGCCTACCCGGCCTATTTCGCTGGAGCCGGCACTGGGGCCGCGGTGGGCGCCTTTCTCTCGGGCCTGCACGTGATCAGCAGACCCCGGGATCTTCTGGGAGCAGATCCCACCCTCCTGACAGTATTTGCACCCAGGTACCAGCTCAAAAAGGTGCGCAAGACAGTGGAACAGTTCGGCGGCAAGGTGATCTGACCATCACTGCCGCTTCTGTGACAGCACCCCGACAGGACAGTGGATGCGGCCAAGACAGCTCACGCACCCCGTGCCCACATGTACGCATGTTTAGTCGGGCGCCGTTCATCCAGGGCAGCTCCAGTTCGCCGGGACAATGCGAACTCGGCACGCCGCCGGCAGCCCCTGCAGTCAGACCCTCCCAGCAGGTCTCAACCCACGGGCCCCACTCAAGACGCCAGTGGTGGTGTCCCAGGCGCTAAAACCGTTGCACCAGGTGTGCGGCTGAGATGGAGATGCCACAACAGCGGCAGGCACCCCTACGGTTCGCATCATCGCGATCAGAAGCACCCGGGATCCAACGCGCCGGCGAACCGCGAACAGAACCAGAAGAAAGGCCGCCGCAAAGCCGCGGGCGACCCACTTACTGACCACACGTGAGGGGTCCGTCGCGCAGATCAACCCCTCGACCCGTTCTGTGAAGGCTCTGGTGCGGCAGAACCGGAAGCATAAGTATGGCCCGTAGGGACCGCTGCTGTGAACAGGATCCCGAAATTAAACACGATCCAATCAACAGCGCCCCTGCGAAGGCGGCTCCGAGCAGCTGCGAGTATCCTGCGCACTTCTGCACAGATCCCGGGGCGCTCCCCTCAACTCCGGTGTTTTGCATGGTCAGATCCCGGCAGTGAGACAGGGAGTCTGGTACGAGTAAAGCTGTTGCGGGCAATTGAAGCAGAAACACAGATGGGAGATCCAGATCCCTGAGTGTTAAGTAGAGCCACAGAACAGAAAGGGTGAGACCTCGCTCATGATAGTAGTCCAGGAGCCAGAGCAGGAATCCTTCCGGGAGTCGCCCCGATTTTTTGTGCCCGGGATAATGTGGTATAGTTACTGAGCAAGTAGAAGGTCAGTGCCTCTCCTCAAACTGGCAGGTAAAGGGTGAGTTTGGTGCAGAAGAAACGGGTTTTCAGCGGCATGCGGCCAACGGGTCGGATGCATGTGGGCAATTACCTGGGAGCGGTGAGGAACTGGGTGCAGATGCAGGACACCTACCAGTGCGTGTATGGTGTGGTGGATTATCACGCCATGACCACACCGTATGAAACCGAACGGCTCTGCGAAGAGACAGAGGAAATGCTGGTGGATCTTCTCGCCTCTGGGATTGATCCCACAAGGTGCACTCTGATGATTCAATCGCAGGTACCCCAACACTCGGAGCTGGCGTGGATACTCGGAACGATAACTCCACTGGGCTGGCTGGAGCGGGTGCCAACATTCAAGGAGAAATCCGGTATGCACCCCGACTATGTGAACCTGGGACTGCTCTCATATCCGGTCCTGCAGGCCGCGGATATCATACTTTACAAGGCGGAAGCTGTGCCGGTGGGTGAAGACCAGAGACCCCACGTCGAACTGACGCGGGAAATCGTCAGGCGCTTCAACTACATGTTCGGAGATACCTTCCCTGAACCCCAGGTCATCATCCGTGAGGAAACAGCCCGCATTGCGAGTCTGACCGAACCTGACAAGAAGATGAGCAAGAGCCTTGGCCCTTCCAGCTACATCGCTATAGGGGACACCCCGGAGCAGATTCGTGAAAAGATCATGAAGGCAGTCACCGACACGGGGCCCACAGGTGATGAAATGAGTCCGGGTGTGGCCAGTCTGTTTCTGCTTCTCCGGTCCTTCGGAGCTGAGGACCAGTATCGATCCTTCGCTGAGCAGTACCGGGAACAGACCATCCGCTACGTCGACCTGAAGGAAGCTACCGCAGAGGCAGTGGCAAAGGGGCTTCAGCCGATCCGGGAGAAAAAGCAGGAACTGCTGCACAACGAGCAGATACTGGAAGATGCGCTGGAACAGGGCCGGGAGATGGCCATAGCCCTGGCGGCAGAGACAATGTCAGAGGTCAGACACCGGGTCGGACTCTACAAGCCCAGGCCGTGACACCTCAAAGTGCGCTTTGAGAGCGGCTTCACTGCATCGCTCAAGAATGGCCTCGCATGATAGACGGGATCAGCAGGGAGCCTGAGGACGCGGAAACCGCGACCTGATGCTTGATGCCGTCCTCATGCATGTCGCAAAACCTGGTGAATCGGTCCCACAGTTCTCCAATAGCGTTCTGACTGGACCAGCCGCCTGCCTCTTCGTATGGATAGCCGTAAAAATCTATTCCCGCCAGAATGATGCTGTCTTGTTCAATGATTCTCGGAACCACTATAAGTCCTCCTCTCACCTGCATGGTACTCAGGAATCCACCTCGCAGGATCCGCACAACCACGGGTCACGGTTTTGTATTGGACGGCGACTGATCTACACTCGCGAGGGCCTCGTCAATCGGAACTGGACTGTAAGATCTCGTCTTCGGCGTCCAATGACCGGGCATGTCAGAGAACCGATCATCGGAGCAGCCCCACATTTCCAGGTTCGGTTCAATACAACCACCGGGTTTCGTTGCGGTCCATTGTAGCGTCTTCACGCCGATGCAAGTCATGCTCTCTCGCAAGGCAACGATCGCTCTTCGGGAGTGCCGATCAGGCGCCGGCAGAACCGACGCTCGTCGCCTCTGCCAGGATGACTATGCCCAGATCACTGTCCGGCGTCGCCTCGACCGTAAGCCCCAAAGACCCCGACGCACCCGGCTCTGATTCCTCAAGATTTGTGGCGCATCGTCCGGTTTCCTGCAGCACTTCATCAAGAACAGGCCATTCCCTCCGGATGAGTTCACAGATCTC
>PWUC01000246.1 GCA_003562655.1 Clostridia bacterium | reverse complement strand
TCGTCCATTACTGACATACACCCCGGACCCTCCCGAGTTCAGGTGTTTGACCAATGACAGATTCTTGTCCTTAACACTGAAAAGGACGGGTTCGCCCAGGGATCGCACTGCCATTCCCATCACCCTGGGATCGTCTGCGTTCAGCACCGTCCTCCCCCAGCGCGGGACGGTCTCCACCACCAGGGATTTGACGTCTATCAGATCCGCCAGGGTCTCAACACCGTCCTGCCCAAGGTGATCCGAGGATATGTTGGTGACAACGGCCACATCGCAGTAGTCAAAGGCCAGCCCTCCGGCGATGATTCCGCCCCGGGCCGTCTCCAATGTGGCCGCCTCCACCTGGGGGTCGCGGAGCACGACGCTCGCACTCCACGGCCCGGTGGTGTCGCCTTTGACCACGTTCTCCCCGGCGATGTAGATGCCGTCACTGGTGATCATGCCTGTCTTGTACCCTGCTGCGTCGAGCAGATAGTCTACCAGCCGGGTCGTGGTCGTCTTGCCGTTGCTTCCGGTGACCGCCACGATAGGAATCCTGCCCTCGGACTGACACTGCGGGAAGAGGTGATCGACAATCGCCTGTGCCACATCCCGGGCCCTGCCCTCCGAGGGAGACTGATGCATTCTCAGTCCCGGAGCCGCGTTGACCTCAACGATGGCCCCACCCGGCCGTCCCGCATCGTCCACAAAGGGCTTGCTTATGTCCTCTGTGACCAGGTCGACTCCGGCCACATCCAGACCCACGATGCGAGCGGCTCTCCGGCACACATTGGCCGCAGATCGATGCACCGAATCCGTCACATCAACAGCCGTACCCCCGGTACTGAGGTTGGCCCCATCTCTCAACCTGACTGCCTGTCCCTCTTCTGGTATCGAATCCAGCGTGAGCTCCTGGCGACTGAGGGTCAGTGAAGTGACATCATCAAGGGGGACCCGGGTCAGGGACAACTCGTGCCCTTCACCACGGTGTTCATCGCGGTTGAGATCTTCCACCAGCTCACTGACAGTACGAACCCCATCCCCCGTCACCGAGGGTGGAATCCTCAGGCTGGCTGCCACCACTTCGTCTCCGGTAACCAGAACCCGGTACTGCTGCCCTGGGATGAACTGCTCAACGATGACCTCCTCATCAACGAGACGGGCAAAGCGATACGCCAGCTCCCAGCTGTGCTCATGCTCCAGGTTCAGGCTCACCCCTCGCCCCCAGTTTCCTCGCCGGGGCTTGATCGCCAGCGGCCCTCCCAGGTCACGTCCCTTCTCTACGGCCTCCTCCACTGAACTCACCACGTAGCCCTCTGGCACCGGGATCCCGCAGTCGGCGAGAAGCTTCTTGCAGAGGGCCTTGTCTCCCGCCGTGTCCACACCGATGCAGGAGGTGTTGCCAGTAATTGTGGCCTGTATCATCTTCTGTTCGCTTCCGTAACCCAGCTGAACCAGGCTGCGTTCATCAAGGCGCATCGCCGGAATCCCCCGGCGCTCCGCCGCCTCGATGATGGCCCGGGTGCTGGGGCCCAAACCCTGTTCCTTCTTGACCCTGGCCAACACCTTCAGGGCCCGCTCTGCGTCGCCTCTTTCCGCGGCGAGCAGTGCGTTGAGGATTCTCACGGCCTCCTGCGAGGCTGCCCGGGCGACCGCCTCACACTCGTACTCAACCACAACGAGATACTGGGAGGCAGAAATCCTCCGCGTCTTTCCGTAGATGACATCACACCCCGCCAGGGTCTGCAGTTCAAGAACCAGGTGTTCGAGAACGTGTCCCAGAAGCGTTCCCTCCCGCAGGCGCTCCACAAATCCTCCGGGATAACCGCGGGAGCAGTGGTGCTCACGTAATGAGGGGACCTCATCCAGGAGACGATCCGTAAATCCCTCAATATCCGAGGTCAACACGCCATCATGCCCACCGAGATCCACGTGCATCTGCATCACCCGGTGGTGGCTGTGAATGTTGCGCTTGGGAAAAGCACGTGCTTCAACAATGTTCACCGTCATGCCTCCTCATGGAAGGAATCACCACGTAGTGTGCGTCCATTGAGTCCACTCTATACTTCCGCAGGTGACCTCCCATGAAGACGGCTCAGATCGTCAGATTCAGAAGCCTGAACACGTTGTCTATGCGAGATGCGACACTGATCTTCTGAGAACCTGCACTTAGCAATCCCACGGCCAGGCGATTATCATCCAGGAGGACTGATCCACTGTCGCCGGGACTCGCCATCGGTTCGGTGAGGATCTGCTCCTTGAACAGTACCTCGCCCACATCGCCCATGTGAACCTTTATGGAGGCATCGATGACGGTAATCTCGCCCCGGTTTATTCCACTGGAACGACCGCTCTTTACCACCCGCATCCCCACCTGTGGATCCATGGTGCCCTGCACTGAACCCAGGCCAATGATGTCGGAGGACACCAACTCAGGATCCAGCGGTATCGCGACGGCTGCATCCACCAGGTTATCGGACCGGTTGATCCGACGGAATTCCACGGCGTAGTCAGGGAACAGCATCTGCAGCAGCACATTCACACCGTTCTGAATCCCCGCCACCCTGGGGCAGGTCGCCCTCGAGGCCTGCGGTCGGATGGGAACGAACCGCTCCAGACGGCCGATGACATCATCCGACTCCTGCCCCCCGTCATAGGGACCGGGCTGGAGCACTGGATCGCCCACCCTTGCCCTTCCATCGGTTCCACTGGTGGTGTTGGCCAGCACGTGGCTGTTGGAGAGAATCAGGCGGTCACCCGTTCCGGCATCCGTGACCAGCGTCCCCAGGGTACCCGCGGTGACCTCGGCATGCCCCACGCTCACCCCGCCCAGGGCCGGCCTCTGCTTGCCGTGACGCAGGGCGGCCTCTTCCTGGGAGAGGGACAGCGCGCGCACAAGCCCGACCTCCACAACATCCGTGAGGACCCTTTCTCCCAGCTGGCGTGGGATCATATCGTAGGCAGACAGCTCCCGTTCCGGCATCTTCTCCGTGACGAGTACCACGACTGCCTCTCGATCGGTGCATCGCTGTTCTGTGATCTTCATTCCCCGGCCAACACCCACCACATTGGGCCACTCCAGCAACCGGCTGCCGTACCTGTTCAACGCGTCAACCTGCACATTCACGACATTACGCCCTCCCCTCCCGTGTTGATCAACTCCCTAACATCATATGCAGGTGGGACCTTATGTTGACCGGCAGGAGGGTCGGGCGGCACACAAAAAGCGGAGGGGAAAGGCAATCAAGCCTGTCCCCTCCGCAAACTCGGCGGATGTGTTTGCCCTAGGTGCCGGGTGAGAACTCCAGCTTCCTGGACCCCTCTTCGTCAAAGATCATCACTTCGACATCGGAGGTCAGAACATCCGCATAGGTGAAGGAAATGCTGCGGTTGTGTTGATTCTCGCCGAGGCGCACCAGGAAAATGTCAGGGTAGGTCTCCTCAAGGGTACCTTCTCTTTCAACAATGCGACGACGTCCCCGGTTCGCACGAACCCGGACAGCTTCACCCAGATGCTGTTCCAGATGGTGGCGAATCTCGTTAAGAGTTATGGGTTGACGCTCATTTCTCATTGATTCACCCCTTAGCCTGCACACATCTGAGAGCACACAATCATATTAGCATTTATCGACCTTAAAGTCAATAAATCTTGTAAAGCTATCAAATAGCACATTGGACGTCAAGCCGAGGGAACAGAATTCTCACGGTAACGGCAAAGTCGGATTGTGTTCAGGTAGGACAGGTCTTTAGAGAAGGCACTGGTGTTTTCCTCCGAGATGCGATAAACTGGCCCCAGCAGATGATCTGGGGGTATTCGATGCAGGCAGTCGACCTCAGTTCGCTGGTGGTCAGGCCCATAAGGCCCGGGGAAGAAGAGATCTGGAATCAGTTGATGTCCCGGCATCACTATCTGGGTTTCGGCAGGCTGGTGGGCGAGTCTTTGAAGTATGTGGCCCTGTTGCAGGAGCAGTGGGTGGCCCTGGTAGGTTGGGGTACCTCTGCGCTGAATTGTGCTCCCCGCGACAGATGGATCGGCTGGTCTCGCGATCAGCAGTACCGGCGTCTGAGATACGTGGTGAACAACCAGCGATTTCTGATCCTGCCTGGGATCCAGATCAAGAACCTCGCCTCAAAGACTCTCGCCATGAACACCAGGAGACTGCCTCTGGACTGGGAGGCAGTCTTCGGGCATCCGGTCGTTCTCGCGGAGACCTTTGTTGATCACCAGAGGTTTCGTGGCACCTGTTACCGGGCTGCTGGATGGAAGGCCCTGGGTAAGACGAGGGGCTTCGGCCGCAGTTCCGGCCAGTACTACCACCACGGACATCCCAAGACCATTCTTGTCCGCTGTCTCCGACCGGATGCCCGCAAGCTTCTGTCTGCTTTCTTCTTATCCCCCATTCTGAAAGGAGATGACCGATCCGTGGATCTGAACAAACTATCGATCAGTGGGCCGGATGGTCTGTGGAAGCGTCTGTCCGAGCTCCGGGACCCGAGGATGCGAAGAGGAATCCGTCACAGCCAGACCTCCATCTTGGCGGTGGCCGTATGCGCGGTTCTGTCCGGTGCGAGAAACTTCGTCGCGATTGGAGAGTGGGCAGAAGAACTGTCACAGAGACAGCTCGAGCGTCTGGGCTGTCGCTACCATGAGGACAAGCGGAAGTTCATCCCTCCCAGTGAATCCACCATCCGGAGAATGCTGCAGTCCATTGACGCTCATGCCCTGGATCAAAAGATCGGCGCCTGGACAGCCAGCCAGGCAGAAGGAGATGCCATCGCTGTGGATGGAAAGACGCTGAGGGGAGCCAGGGGGCCCGATGGGAAACCTGTGCATCTGATGGCAACTCTTCTTCACAAGAAAGGTGTGGTGCTCTCCCAGCAAGAAGTGGATGGCAAGACGAATGAGATCAAAGCCTTCCGACCGACCCTCGATCCTGTGGATCTTGAGGGCAGGGTCGTGACCGCGGATGCGATGCACGCGCAGAAGGATCACGCTTCGTACCTGGTCGAGCAGAAAAAGGTGGATTACCTCTTCACGGTAAAGGCCAACCAAAAGACGCTCCTTGAGGACATAAAGATGCTGGATGAGGACGATTTTTCCCCCTCCGCACACCGAAAGGGACAAGGGCCACGGACGGATTGAAACCCGAACGATCAGAACCAGCACCCTCCTCAACGACTACCTCGACTTCCCCCACACAGGACAGGTATTCAGAATCGAACGCACCACCACCGACCTCAAGGGTGATCACAAGTCTCACGATGTAGCCTATGGCATCACCAGTCTCACGGCCGATGAGGCGGATCCCCAGCGCCTACTCAGACTGGCACGGGGTCACTGGCACATCGAAAACTCTCTGTTCTGGGTACGGGATGTGACTTTTGACGAGGACCGGTCTCAGATCCGCACCGGATCTGCTCCCCAGGCCTTTGCCGCCCTGAGAAACCTCGCGATCAACCTATTCCGGCTGAGCGGATTCACCAACATGGCCGCTACACTGAGGCGCCATGCATGGAAACCAGAGCGAGCCCTGAGTCTCGTAGGTCTGTAAGGGATCGGAAAAACCGAATGAAGCACGATCCCTTAGCACCCGTATGCCCAATTCACGCCGTACTGCGTACTACAGCCCGATATCATTCCCTGCATCTCCACTATCGTAGAATATATCTGATATAATCACGCTAACTACGTATTACGGCCGTCGCTTTGCCGTGGCCCTGGGATCTTCGCGAGGACCCCTGGAGGGATGATCACACGCTTTCCTCCGGGAAGACGGAGGACTGCAGGGCGGTCGGAGT
>PWUC01000185.1 GCA_003562655.1 Clostridia bacterium | reverse complement strand
TCGTACGCACAGTCCACCGTTCCCACACTCGGTGTGACGACGCGTCCAGCAGATAGCTCCGCACCCTGTCGCATGATCGATGGGCGTTGACGAGAATCACGGGTTTCCACGTGGTCCTTGACTCAGAACATGAGCCCTGCCTGGATCGCCGAAACGCCGCGAAGAATGCCATGATCGCTCGCAGTGTCTGGTGGTACCTGCATCGCACACTTCGCACCCTGATTATTGAGGAAGAGTTGAGGGCCATTTGTGAAGGGCTGCAGCGGTGCGCCCACAGCGTGCGAGGACTCCGTGGGACCTGATCTGAGTCGATAAGGTGAGAAAGACCCCGGTAGAAGACACGGTAGAACCCGATGATGCAAACAGTACCCGCCGCCTCCGCGACGCTACCTGGATGGGCAGTTCCCCCGCCGGAGATCGGCATCTCGCTGCAGCGCAGCAAGGATGGTCCGGCACAGATCCTCAACAACGCACTCGCTCACTGGATGGTGCAGGTGTGCGAAATAGCCTCCCTCCCGCTTGCGGGGAGCACTGCCCTCCCGCGATACCCACACCGCTGCCCCAGGGGCAGAACTGAAACCCTCGACGAGTACCACGTCCACCCCGGTAAACTCGGCAAGCACGCGGCTCAGCCCCACATCCCGGGTCTTTCGCAGGATGGCCAGAGAATCGGGGCCGGCGATGGCCACCTCCCTTGCCCCCGCCAGGGCATAAAGAGCGCTGTCGCTGCCCTCCCGATCGAGTTGGAATCCGCCGGGACAATGCTTGACACACCCAATGTCCAGACCCCAACCCACCAGAACCTCCACCATCCGGGTCATCAGATGGGTCTTCCCCGAGCCTGAGTGCCCGGTAATGAGAATATAGGGCGGTCTGTGCGACGACAGGGAGGACCGGAGGCCATTCATACCCGACGGCATCTCCGGTCCCCCTCTTCCGTATTCACTCCTCTTCTTCCCTCCTGGTCCTTTCGATAATCTGCTGGGCGACCTCCTCGGGTACCACCTCGTAGGA
This sequence comes from Clostridia bacterium, assembly GCA_003562655.1. Next base: position 4,766 of record PWUC01000185.1, on the reverse strand, counting down.
AGACAGCGCCATGGTGTAGGTGCCGCGTCCCTGGGTGATGGACCTCAGGTCTATGGCATACCGGGACATCTCGGCCGAGGGCACCCTGGCCCTTATGATCTGGGAACGCCCCTCGGGCTCCATGCCCAGGATCTTGCCGCGTTTGCGATTGAGATCGCCGATGACGTCTCCCATGTACTCCTCAGGCACCCTCACAGACACATCCATGACAGGCTCGAGCAGTACTGGGTCGGCATTCATAAAAGCCTGTTTGAAGGCCATTGATCCTGCAACCTTGAAAGCCATCTCCGAGGAATCAACGGGATGGTAACCCCCGTCATACAGGGCGACCCGGATGTCCGTCACCGGGAACGAAGCCACGGGACCCTCCGCCATGGCCTCCCTGATGCCCTTTTCCACGGCCGGGATGAACTGGTTGGGAACGGCGCCTCCGAAGATCTCATCGGCAAATTCGAATTCCTCGCCTCTCGGCAGCGGTTCCACCCTGATGTCGACCTCACCGAACTGACCCCTTCCCCCGGTCTGCTTCTTGTGACGGTAGCGAGCCGCGGCCTCCCGGCGGATGGTCTCCCTGTAGGCGATCTTCGGCGACGACGTGGTGACACCGACGCCAAACTTCCGCTTCATCCGGTCCAGGATGACCGCAATGTGCAGTTCTCCCATTCCCGAGAGGATCTGCTCATTGGTCTCGCGGTTCCGCTCTACCCTGAAGGTGGCGTCCTCTTCCAGCAGACGGCTCAGGCCGGTGCTGATCTTCTCCTCATCACCGCGACTCTCGGGCTGGATCGCCACGTGATAGACCGGCTCGGGAAAGGCAATCCTGGGATAGACGATCGGAGAATCAATGCTGCAGAGCGTATCCCCTGTGGTGGTGGTCTGCAGTTTCGAGACAGCGACGATGTCGCCGGCGACAGCCTCATCGATCTGCATCTGTTCATTGCCCCTGGGAGTGAAGAGCTGGCCGAGCTGCTCCTGCATCCCCTGCGATGAATTGAAGACCGTCGAATCAGAGCTAACCCTACCGGAACGCACCCGGAAGAAGGTCAGTCTGCCCACATAGGGATCGGTCATGGTCTTGAACACGAGGGCAGAGAAGGGCTCACCGGCATCGGCAGCCCGCGTGATCTCTTCCTGCGTCTCCGGATCAGCGCCCGTCATGGCCGGCAGATCACCGGGAGGGGGAAAGTAGTCGGTTATGGCATCCATCAGGGTGACGACCCCAACGCCTGTCATCGCCGAACCGCAAAAAAGCGGAACCAGCTCCCGCTCGGCAATGGCCCCCTTCAGGGCGGCTCCGATGACCTCCGGCTCAATCTCCTCCCCTTCAAGATACATCATCAGAAGCTCGTCATCCCGCTCCACAACGGCATCGAGGAGCTGCTCGCGGTACTGTTCCACCTCATCGGCCATGTCATCCGGGATGTCGATCTCGTGGGGTTCGCCCTTGTCGCCGAATCTGTATGCCTTCATTGACAGCAGGTCCACAACACCTGAGAAGTCGGCCTCGCGGCCTATGGGCAGCTGCAGGGGAGCGATTCGCTCGGGAAAATACTGCCTGACCTGGTCAAGAACCCGGTAGAAATCCGCATTCTCGCGATCCAGTTTGTTGATGAAGACCGCGCGCGCCATCTCGTATTCATCGGCGTAGGTCCAGACCAGCTCGGTCCCAACCTCGACCCCGGAGACTCCCTCAACAGTGATCAGGGCCACATCCGAGGCCCTGAGGGCGGCGCGCACCTCGCCCACGAAATCAAAGTAGCCAGGGGTATCAAAGACGTTTATGCGTTGGCCCTTCCACTGAATTGGTGCGACGGCGGCATTGATGCTGACCTGCCGCTCCCTCTCCTCAGGTTCGAAATCCAGGCTGCTGTTGCGCTGGTCCACACTGCCCAGGCGGCTGGTGGCCCCGGAAAAATATAACATACTCTCCGCCAGACTGGTCTTGCCGGCACCGCTGTGCGATATCAACCCAATATTATACATTCTCTCCGCTGAAGACACCTGTGATCCTCCTCCTCCAACTTCAGTCTACTCTGCCGTCAATCCGCATCCAGGAGAGCCTCCCTGGTGTATACTCCACCTGCATTCCACAGCAGCCAGCTGTCGACTCCCCAATCATAGACCGCATCGATCTGAGCCCTGACCTCGGCAGAGCCGTATCGATGCCCCCAGGAGAAGTCCTGCAGCCAGGGCCTGATGGGGGCATCCCGGGGGGTAGTCCGGTCCAGACCATCCCGCATGGCATGCCACACCGTCTCATAGGGAGCCTCGTTGGGGACAGGCAGTCCATATATGTTCGGTCCGTAGTGGGAGGGATATACCATGGGAGACATGAAGTCCACTACCGCGGAAATCCGTTCCCAGTTCTGCCCGATCCTCATGTCATCGGTCACGGTGGTGACCAGTCCGAAGACATCTGCCGAGCTTACGGCTCCCACACCGGCCAGAGCCCACTGGGCCTCCTGAAGAAAGGCCGTGATCACGTCAGCCCGGGAGCTATCTGCATCCGCCAGAGTGTACCGGGCGGCGCCCACTGCGCCGTCGGTGGGAAAACGCACGTAATCAAATTGGATCTCGGGAAAGCCGGCCTCGGCCGCCTCCATCGCTATGTCGATGCAGTACTGCCATACCTCGCGGCTGTGCGGATCCAGCCAGGCCGCCCCGGTCCTGTCCCGCCAGGGCCCGCCGTCCCGGTGCTGCACCGCCAGCTCCGGCCTGGCCGCCGCCAGGCGGGAGTCCTTGAAGACAACCAGACGGGCTATGGCGTAAATCCCCAGCTCATCCAGTCTTTTTGCCAGGTCCTCGAGCTCCCCAAGCCTCGCCTGCTGAGTGCGGTACCTGTTAACCGAATCCAGGCGGCTGTCGTATGCGACCCATCCATTGTCGTCCTTGACGTCAATGACCATGGCATTCAGCTCAGTGGTCAACACCAGGTCAATCAGCCGGTCCATGCGTACGCTGTCACCGGCGACGCCAATGGGAACATAAATCCCCCTCACGGTGCGCCCCAGCTTCTCCGAAACCCTCTCCACGGTCCGTTCAATCTCAGCAGGACCGGGAACCCACCAGCCCGATGCATCCGCGGCAGCGCAGACCGGAGTTTCAAGTACAGGGGACAAAACAGCCAGAAACACAAGACTGAGTATGAGAGGCAGGACCAGCAGGTCTCCCTCCCTGACGCGGATCCTCATGGCAAAACCCTTTCCCCACGGCCGAACAGTGCTCTCAACCGCATTCGATATCTGGAGGCGGCCTCCTGGTCAAATGCCCCGAACAGGGCGGGCACGGCGAGTAAGCTCTCCCTCTGATGAGGCCCTGTAACAGTATATCACGAGCCCAGCTCGAGCAGAAAGGAAACTCACAGGGCCGTGTGAGTGTACCAACCGATCAGCAATACCAGGGCAAATCCCGCCGTGACCCCCCAGCTGGGCAGGGCAGTCGAATCATGGGCTTCAGGTATCAGCTGGTCAGCGGTGACATATATGAGGGCTCCCGCAGCAAAGGACAGCCCCAGCGGCAGGAGGCCGCTGAGCCAGGCGGCACCCAGAACGCCAAGGACGGCACCGACAACCTCACTCATTCCCGAAAGGGTCGCAAACGCGACGGTCAACCAGCGGTTGACGCCGTTTCTCCTCAGAGGCAGGCTGATGGCCAGCCCCTCGGGTATGTTCTGAATGGCGACAGCCAGAGCCAGCTGGGGACCCATGGTCTCCTTGCCGACCACGTACCCCAATCCCATGGCCAACCCCTCGGGGATGTTGTGAATGGCCACGGCCACCGTCAGCAGCACTGCGTCCTCGAGGCCGGGAGAGAAGTCCCGGCCTCCGAAGTGGGGTTCAATATGGGGCAGGAGGTACTCCATCCCCATGACGAACATCCCGCCCAGAACCAGTCCCGCCAACACCGACGGCACCGAACCCGTCGCCGCCGCGTGGGGCAAGAGCACCAGGGATGACAGCGCGAGCATTACCCCGGCAGAAAACCCGAGTATGGTGCTGTATGTGCTGCGCGAGATGTCGCCCCAGAGGGCCAGCGCAAGGGCACCGAATCCGCTCGCTGATCCGGCAGCAGCTGTGGCAATGACGGCGCGGAACAGGACCTGGTTCACGTACCTCCCCCCTATCGTCCCAGTCGTATAGGTTACCCAAACTCGGGGGAGAAACCGCATCGGGCCAGGCTCCTGCGATGATGGAACGGCCTCCTGACTAGAACCCGGCCCTGCCGGGGCCCGGATCAAGAGTCAACCCGCTCTTCGGGCTGTCCCGTCGCCTTGTGTTGGCCGCAAAGACCATCTCTCCACCGGCGACGGTGGCCAGGACCTCACACGGGTCCAGTCGGGCTCCACCGACTATGTCAGAGCTGAGGACTGTCAGGTCAGCCAGCATGCCCGGGGCAAGGGTGCCCCGCCGGTCCTCCTCCCCGACCGCGCAGGCCGACCCCCACGTGTAGGCGCGGACCGCCTCCAGGGGGGTCAGCCGCTCCTCAGGATACCAGCTCTGTCGGGTGGCATCGGCACGCCGGGTGACGGCAGCCCTGATCCCGACCAGAGGATCCAGGACATCCACAGGGAGATCGGAACCGAAGGCCAGAACGGCTCCCGCATCGAGAAGGGAACGGAAGGCGTAGGCATAGCGTCCTCGCCGGCCCCAGTACTCATCAACGAGGTCCCGGTCGGCGACGGCATGGGCGGGCTGCATTGAAGCGACGACTCCCAGCTGGTGGAACCGCGGAATGTCCTCAGGCAGAAGCAGCTGAGCGTGTTCGAT
>PWUC01000183.1 GCA_003562655.1 Clostridia bacterium | reverse complement strand
TTTTGCTGCCCATACGCGGCCGATGCCGGTTCAGGGGACGCCTGCCTGTTGGCAGATGACGGCTGCAGAAGCGAGTTCACAAACGGCCTTCACATTATGGCGTGGCCCTTCGATGGAGCTTACCCTACGACATCGGGATGACCGGCGGCGACATCGCCCGGAGGATCCTGGCCCATCTTCAGGCCCACTGCGCCGGACAGTACTGGACGCCGGATCCGCAGCATCTCGACGCCGCCTGCGGGGCAGGGCACAAGGAGCTCCCGGAGCAGATCCGCGAGGGCAGGTACATGTACCGGCCGGCCCTGCCGGGGAGCTTCACCGGCGGTCTTCTCGATGGTCTGGGCCGGGGGGATCCCAGCTCGAGACTGGCCCGGTTGATCCGGGGGCTGCGATTCTTCGCCGCACCGATGCCGGGTATGAGAAGCGACGATCTCAGGGACCTCGAATGGGTGCTGATCGAGCCCGGTGCGGTGAGGCCAGGGGCGTGATCGACAGCGGGGACCGCGCCCGCCAGGTGGCCCCGGAGCTCAGGGCCGTCCAGGTGGACTTCGGCTCCAGCGAGGTTAGGGGGCCTGAGCCGGTGGGTGGTGCCCCCGATCGGGGGCACCAGCAAATCAACTCTGACGGGGAGGATCGGACATGGGTCTGAGAATACTGCACACGGCCGACCTGCACGTGGGGATGAAGTTCGAGCGATACGGCCCGGGGGCGGACGCCCTGGCGCGGGCGAGGCTGGATGTCGTGGACCGGCTGGTGGAGGTGGCCAACGGCCAGGAATGCGACCTGTTCATCATCGCCGGCGACCTGTTCCACCGGGTCTCGGTTGCGAAAAAGACCGTCGCCGAGGTGGTGGGCAGGCTGGCGAGGTTCGCCGGGCGGGCGCTTCTGATTCTGCCGGGAAACCACGACTACCTGCAGCAGCGGTCGGGACTGTGGGAGCGGGTCCAGTCAGAGCTCCCGGAGCGCGCGGTCGTGTTGAGGGAGGCGTCGCCGTTGCCTCTCAGCCGCCTTGACCTGCCGGGAGTCACCGTTTACCCGGGGCCCTGCCCGACGCCGACCAGCGCCGCGAACGCCGTGGACTGGATCCCCGGGGATGTAGAGGGGGACGGGATCGACATCGGTGTGGCCCACGGATCCCTGGAGGGGGTGTCCCCGGATTTTGACGGCGTCTACTACCCGATGACCCGGAGCCAGCTGTTGGGCAGGGCGGGGATCGACCTGTGGCTGCTGGGGCACACCCACGTTCCCTACCCCGAGGGGGACGGGGGGCGCATCTACTACGCCGGCACCCCCGAGCCCGACGGCATGGACTGCCGGCACGGGGGCAGCTGCTGGGTGATCGAGGTCGATGACAGGGGCGGCATATCTGCGGACCGGCACGAGACGGGGACCTACCGCTTCGAGGACCGGGGGGAGAGGGTCGAGGATGGAGGGGGGGCTGCAGAGGCTGATGGAGGCGTGGCAGGGGCGCGAGCATACGGTGCTCCGGCTCCGGGTTGAGGGCTGGATCCCGCGGGAGGACTACGAGCACTACATACGCAGCGGAGAGAACCGGCTGTACCGGAGGATTTCGGATTCTGTGGCCCACCTTCTCAGCCTGGACACGTCGGATCTTCACCCGCAGATCGACAGGGAGGCGATTGACGAGGAGTTCACCCGGCACAGCTTCCCCCACCGGCTGATGCGCGAGGTGGCGGCCGGCGGCGATCGCAGGGCGCTTCAGCTGGCCTATGAACTGATCAGGGAGGTGCAGGAGGATGAGGCTGGATGAGATCTCCGTCCGCTCCTTCGCTGGTTTCACCGAGGAGAGGGTGTCCTTCGGCCCGGGTCTGAACCTGATATGCGGCCCGAACGAGGCGGGGAAGTCGACCCTCATGGCTGCGCTGGAGGTGGCCCTGTTTGCACCCCTTTCGCCCAGGAAGGGTTCATCTGAGGCAGCCTGGATCGAGAGTTTCTTTCCGCGGGCCGGCGGCGACAACTTCCGGGTGACACTGGCAGGAGACAGCGGGGGCGGCAGGCTGAGGGTCAGCAAGCACTATCACCGCGACAGGGCGGCCAACCGGGTTGACCTGGAATATGACGGGGCGACCTATTCCGGACAGGAAGCCGTCGAGGAGATCATGGGAAAGATCCTGGGCTTTGGTCCCCAGACCTACCGGACCACGGTGCTGATCAACCAGGGGACCCTGCGGCAGACGGTGCAGCTGCTGCAGGAGCGCGATGATGACTCCATCGAGCAGGTCCTGAGGGAGGCGGTCTTCGAGAGTGAGGGGGTGTCGGTCCGGAGGTTTGAGGAGCTGCTGTCGAGCCGCCTGGAGCAGACGATCCGGCACTGGGACCTGGAAAGCAACCGGCCCGGGAGGGAGGAGCGCTATGCGAGGCCCGGCTCCATTCTGGCGGCCCACTACCGCTGCCAGGACCTGGACCGGCTAATCCGGGAGGTCGGGGAGGCCCAGGAGACCGCCGGGAAGCTCCGGGAGGTCATAAGAGACAGGGAGCGTCGGCGCTGCGAGGTGGGGGAGGAGGCCGGCCGGCTGGAGCTGCTGGCGGAGCAGTGGCAGCAGTACCGCGACTACGAGGGGGTCCGGGAAAAGCACCGGGCCGCGCGAGAGGCGGTGCGGAAGTGGGACGGATACCAGGGCCTGACGGAGCGGTATGATGAGAGTCTCGACGAGTATGATCGGCGACTCGAGGACAGGAGGCAGAGGAGGAAACAGGTCGAACAGGCCCGCAGGCACAGGGCCCTGGAGCAGCTTCTGGACGAACTGGAGCAGACGCAGAGGGGGATTGAGGGGGTGACGGCGGGGCTCGGGGATCTTCCCGAGGGCTCCGGCGATGACGTGGACGGGCTCCGCGATCTGGAGGCGGAGGTCACGACGGCGCAGGCGAGACTCGACGCTCTGGAGCTGGAGGCCGACCTGCGCCCCGGCGAGGGCGTCCGGTATGCAGTGCGAAGGGGCATCGAGGGAGAGGAGGAGACCCTTGATTCTCCCGGGCGGTTCACCGCCCGCGGGAGGTTTGAACTGGAGATCCCGGATGTTCTTCACCTGGAGGTCCGGTCGGCCCGGGCCGACCTGGACCAGCTCGAGCTGGCGCTGAGGCAGAGCCGCGATGAGCTGGCGGCGGAGCTGGCGCGGCTCGACTGCCGGGACCCGGAGGAGGCCAGGTCTGTCCTCGCGCAGCGGGAGGAGAAGCGCCGCTGCAGGCAGGACCTGCAGAACCTGATGTCCTCCCGGCTCGAGGCCAACGGGTTTGCGGGCCTCACGGAGCTGCGGGAGAGGGTGGGGGAGATGAAAAGCTCGGACAACCCCTACCTCGGACAGCGGCTTCCGGGGCCCGATGAACTGGATGAGGCTGAGCGTCAGCTGCAGGCGGAGAAGGAGAGCTTCATCGCCAAAAACACCGGCAGGAGGGAGCAGTTTGCCGCCTGGAAGGAGGCCTACGGGGACTTTGATGGCGCCCTGGAACGGCAGCGGGTGCTGAGGAACGACATGGACAGAGTCCGGGGCGATCTGCCGGAGGACTTCGATCCCGAACACCTCCCGGGCAGTTCGCCGCAGGAGCTGAGGCGGGAGGCCCTGGGTCTGCGCGATGCCGCCCGGGCCCTGGGGGAGGAGATCGGCGAGCTGCAGCGCGAGCTGGAGAGCAGGGAGGACTTTCTGCAGGATCATTCCGCGGCGGATCTGCGTGACCGGCGCGGCGAGGCGGAGCTGAGGCGGGAGGAGGAGAAGGAGAGGGCCCGGTCGCTCCTCGCCGTGAGGGACGCCTTCCAGAGGGTGAGAGAGCATCTCGACGGGCAGACCTTCACCGGCCTGAAGGAACGCTTCGCCGAATGCCTCGCCCGCGTCACCGGCGGAAGATACGAGGCCGGCCCCATGGAGGGTCTCGAGCCCGGGCGGCTGGTGCGGGCCCGGGAGGGTGTCGAGTTCCCCCTGCATCTGTTGTCGGCGGGCACGAGCGACTGTGCCGCCCTGTCGCTGCGGCTGGCCATCGCGGCGGAGATCTTCGCACCGGGGGAGGGCCTCTTTGTCATGGATGAACCGATGGTGAATCTCGACAGCGAGCGGAAGGCGTATGCGGCCGGGCTCATTCAGGAGCTGGCCGGGGATTTTCAGGTGCTGGTGTTCAGCTGTGACGCCGAGACGAGGGAGCTGCTGCGGGCCGGCGCGGAGAGCGTGCACGAGTACGACCGGAGGCTCTGAGGATGTGGACGCGACGGCGCCCGGCCCCCTTCTCTTCAGGTGTGCCTGCCCTCCGTGAAAACCGGCGGTGCCGATTCCTTCTTCCTCCAGGATCAGAGTCTGCCCAGGAGGGTCCACCATCCGATCTGAAAGGCCACGACCAGGAGGGTGACTGCCGTCTGGGCGGGGAAGAAGCGAAGGGTCTCGCGCTCGCTGAAGTGGCCCACCTTGCCCACCCCGACCAGCACCATCAGGTTGTGAAAGGGCAGGGCAACCCCCATGACGGCCGTGGTGTATATGATGAGGGCCGGGGCGAAGGACTCAATTCCGAACTGGCCCGCCAGGGTGACCAGGGGCGGGACCAGGATCGACAGTGCGGCCAGCACACTGCCCACGAAGAGGTGCAGTATGTAGCCGACTGCCGCCACGTAGCCCAAAAAGACCGGGGCGGCGGTGGGCAGGGTGGCCGGGACCAGGCGGGTCATGATCCACCGCGAAAGACCCGTCACCTCTGCGGCGGCGCCGATGGCCAGGGCTCCGGTGGCAAAGAGCAGCGACGACCAGTCCACGCCCCCGGTCAGGTCCTCCTCCCCGAGTATGCCTCCTGCGACCGGCAGTGACATCCCCACCGCCGCCCCGAGGGCCACCCAGGCGGGGTGGATCTGGTGCAGCGAGTCTGTGACCCACAGGAGGAGGGCGGCGCTCACCCAGAGGATGACGCGGATCTCCGGGGCGGACAGGGGACCGAGTTTCTCAAGCTCCCGTTTCAGGTGTTCGGTGTCGACCCTCATCCTGGCGGCGGGAAACACCAGCAGGTGGGCCAGCAGCATCAGGGCCGCGGCCAGCAGGGAGGGTGCGGTCATCAGCGTCGCCCACTCCATCCAGGAGATCCCTCCCGCCAGGGAGGAGGTGACCGGGTTCAGGACGGCCTCGGTGGTCAGAAACATCATGGAGGCGGGGACGGAGCCCATGAAGACGGCGAACCCCAGACTGGCCCGGGTCTTTTCGTCCACATCCGAGTGGTCGATGATCTGCTGCACCAGGGCCATGATCAGAAAGGCCCGGGGAAAGGGCAGGGGCACCAGGGGGGCCAGGACCAGGTTCAGGGCGTATACGGCGATGATCAGCCCGCGGTAGGAGCTGGCGAAGCGGCTGACCAGGTGCAGGGAGATCCGTCCCGCCAGCCCCGAGCGGGTGACGCCCCGGGCGATGAGGAAGGCCCCGATCATCAGCCACGCCATGGGGCCCGACCAGAAGGCGAAGGTCTCCCGCGGTCCGGCCACCCCGCTCACGATGAGATAAAGCAGAAGCAGCAGGGAGGTATAGGCGGGGGGGATCACCCGGAAGGCCCACCACGTCACGGTGAACAGGATCGCGATCAGGGCGGCCCTGGCGTCGGGGCTGAGGTCCGACGGCAGGGTGCCGAAATACACCAGCAGGGAAAGGACGATGGAGACCACAACACCCGTTGCCCTGCGGTCACGCAGGAGATTCATTGCGGCCAGCCCCCCTTTCCGTCTCGATGTTCAGCCGTGAGGAGGCCAGACTCGGGGGCGAGCGATCACAGGCGCCGAACTCGCGCCGGATCTCAGAGACGGTTTCGGACCGCATAGACGCGACTCGTTCCGGAGCGATGCCGGCGACGCGGGGCTTCTGATCCATGG
>PWUC01000199.1 GCA_003562655.1 Clostridia bacterium | reverse complement strand
GTTGGCCCCTACCGGTATAGATCCCTGTTGTGTATGCTGATCATGCAAACAGCTGAACGCACCAGTATGAGATGCCTCTGCGACGGCGGCAAGAACGCCAACTGTCCCTGCGACATCGGGGCACGCGAAACTGCGATGGAACCTCAGAGGCGTCATCTCGTCAGTTTCATGCAGACAGTGAGAGGAGGATCAGGATGAGAACCCTCAAGCTCGGTTTTCTCGTCATCCTGCCGTCGCTTCTGGCCTACCCTGTTGTCAGTGTGCACGTGCCCCTTGCGGCCGATGTGTGGCTGTTTTCGCCCTTCGGCTGGGGCCTTCTGTTCCTCGCGTACTGGTTCTGGGTGGGCTCGGTGTTCGGTCGTGGCCGGGATGCAAGGGCCAGTTTTCTCTGGGGCAGTGCGCCGACTCTCTTGTTCGGCCTGATGTACCTGCAGCAGTTCTGCTGGACGGCCTCCGCGGCCAGGAGCCCGCTTCTTTCGCTGCTCGGTCAGCTATATGTTTTCCTTGTCGGGCCAGTCAGCAGTGTCCTCTGTGTCAGCGTCCTGGGCATATCAAGCATCAGCGGGACCGTTCTCTATCTGCTGGCCTACGCGATGATGCTCGCGATCTTTTCGCTCGGTTTTCTGTGGCGGAGACAGAGGCAGGTGGGAAAGCGCCGCAGGAGAAGGTAGAGGGCCTGAGGGGCGGCAGATGGCAAATGCCGGCCCTCAGGAAGCTCTCATCGGGCAGCCTGAGGGGGTCGGGGCGGGTCCTCGCGAACCCGGATCAGAACGCTGCCCGGATCACTAGTCCGGTCACCAGTCAGACAACCCGTAGCAGAGAGAGGCCTGCGACGCCCGTCATCATCCCTGCACATGGACCGCTCCCAGTCCATCTAGTGACAGTGTCAACCGCATACATTGGTGATGATGGGGTTCTGGTTTTGCCTAGCTGACAATTCCAGGTGGTATTGGATTGACCATGCACATGCGCTATAATCTTAAACAGACACAAAACTGACCGGTCAGTTCTGTAAGGAGGCCGTATAAAGTGTTTCAATCCACCCCACCTCGTTTGTGGTCCTTCATCAAGCGGAAGCGCTGGTGGCTGGTCGGGGTCACTGGCCTGCTGGTCATGGTTGCTCTTCTCTCCTTTGCCTACCCCGATGCCGGGGAAAGGGACGCTTCGCCGGACGATGACACCCCAGGTGTCGCGGTGGAGGTGGTCGCGACAGAACACCGTGACATATGGCGCACAGTAAGGGTGGCGGGCAGGGTCAGCGCCAGGCTCTCTGTCGACCTGACACCGAAGATCTCGGGCACCGTGGACGAGGTGCTGGTCCAGATGGGGGACTCGGTGGAGGAGGACGATGCGGTGGTGCGCATGGATGATGCTGATGTTCGCAGTCACGTGGCCCAGGCAGAAGCCGGCCTGGAGATGGCCAGGGCGCAGGTGGCGCAGCTGGAGAAGGGGGCCAGCGAGGAAGAGATACTCCAGCTGAGGGCTGTTTATGATCAGGCCGAGGCGGCCGCGGATATGGCTCGATGGAGCTTCGAGCGCATGGAGGAGCTGTACCGGAAAGGTGCCATATCGCGGCTGCAGATGGAAGAGGCCACCCTGCAGCATCGATCCGCCCAGGCCCAGCTGACCATGGCGGAGATGAGTTTGAAGTTGGCCCTGGACGGCGCCCCCGAGGAGACACTCCAGATTGCCCGGGCTCAGCTGCGCGAGGCGGAAGCGGCAGTTCAGGTGGTCAGGCGTCGCGCAGAAGATACCGTCATCCGGGCACCGGCCAGTGGTCAGATCGCCTATGTGTCGGTGGATCCCGGAGACATGGTATCGGCCGGAATGCCAGTGGCGGGGTTGGTTGACACAGACCCGGTTTACATTGATGCCGCAGTCAGCGAGAGGGTGATCGGCTTTCTTGACCCCGGAGACGCCATCCGTGTTGATGTGGCTGCCACGTCAGAGACTCTGGATGGGACCCTGGCGCAGACGGCCCCTGCAGCGGATCCTCGAACCGGGATGTTCGCCCTTCGCGCCGTCGTGGACAACCCGGAGGGAAGGTTGAAGCCGGGGATGCTGGCCGAGCTGATCTTCGTCACCGAGAAGGCAGAAGGTGTTCTGGCCGTGCCTCGCAGGGCCGTGATGACCATGGGAGCGGGACACCATGTATTCGTGGTCGTTGAGGGCCGGGCCCACCGGCGACGGGTTGAGCTGGGACTGGAGGATGATGAATATGTCGAGGTCACAGCGGGACTCAGCGAGGGAGAACTGGTGATCGAATCCGGCGCCGATTATGTGGAGGACGGCACCCTCGTGGATGTCATTGAGGGGAGATAGACGGTGGGTCTTGCTGCCCTGGCGATAAAGCGACCCGTGGCGACGGTCATGATGGTGCTCATGGTGCTGTTTCTCGGATCCGTAGCTGTCATGTACATGCCGTCGGATCTTCTGCCGGAGATCAACTTCCCGGCCATTGCTGTCATAACCGAATACAGGGGAGCGGGACCCCACGAGGTTGAGAGTCTGGTCACGCGGCGGGTGGAGGAGGCCCTGGGCACAACCGGGGATGTCAGGCACATCACCTCGGAATCCTCCGAGGGCTTTTCACTGGTCATAGCCGAGTTCAACTGGGGCGTGGACATGGATATGGCCGCTCTCGAGGTCAGGGAGAGCGTCGACTACATCCGGGATTACCTGCCGCACGATGCCGGGGCCCCGATTGTGATCAAGACCGACCCCTCCCTCCTCCCGATCATGCGGATCAGCCTTTCCGGCCCCTACGATCTGGTCGAGCTCACATACATGGCCGAGCTGGTGGAGGCCCGGCTGGAGCGGATCGGAGGCGTGGCCTCCGTCAGCATCAGTGGCGGCGTGGTGGAGGTGATCTCGGTGGAGCCCGACCCGGTGCGACTCAGCTCCTACGGTCTGACCCTTCACCACGTCTCCTCCGCCCTCTCGAGGGAGAACCTGAGCCTGCCCGGTGGTCACCTCTCCGAGGCTGGCCAGCGGCTGACACTGCGCACCATAGGGGAGTTTGTGACCCTCGACGACATCCGTTCTGTTCACATGCTCACCCCGACCGGAGCCGCTGTTGCCGTCGGGGACATCGCCGGGGTCAGCGTGGTTGAAAGGGAGCCGGAGACTAGGACCCGGCTCAATTCCGAACCCGCCGTCACCATGTCCGTCCGGGAGCAGTCCGGGGCCAATACGGTCCAGGTGGCCCGGAGCATACACCGGGCGCTGGCGGAGCTCACCGGGGAACTGCCGGGGGACGTCGACATCACCGTGGTCCGCGACCAGTCGGATTTCATCAACAGGTCGATCGCGACGGTGAGCCAGAATGTGCTGTTTGGGGGGATTCTGGCCATCGGGATCCTGTATCTGTTCCTCACCGACCTCAGGACGGTGATGGTGATCGGACTGGCCATACCCATATCAATCGTGTCCACCTTCGCCTTCATGTATTTCACCGGCCTCACCCTCAACCTGATATCGCTGGGGGGGTTGGCCCTCGGGGTGGGCATGCTGGTGGACAATGCCATTGTGATTTTGGAGAACATTTTCCGGCACCGGGAGACCGGTGCGTCTCCGAAGGAGGCGGCCGTTCGGGGGACGGGTGAGGTGGCCGCAGCCGTGACCGCCTCCACGCTCACCACGGTGGCGGTGTTCTTGCCGGTGGTATTCATTGAGGGGATGGCCGCCCAGATCTTCCGGCAGCTGGCCATGACCATCTCGTTTTCTCTGGCCAGTTCTCTTCTTGTATCCCTCACCTTTGTTCCCATGGCCGCCAGCATTTTCCTGCGCCGGGATCCCGATAGAAGCGGGTGGGTTGCCCGGCACAGTGGGGCCCTGCAGGGGCGTCTCCAGCAGCGCTACACCCGTCTGGTGCGGGCATCGGTTGGGCAGCGGTTTCTGGTCGTAGCCCTGGCCCTGGTCCTCCTTGCGGGTTCTGTCCTGGTGGCGCTGGCGATGCCCCGGCTTTTCCTTCCGGAAATGGACCAGCGGCAGATAGACATCGACGTGACCCTGCCCCGCGGGGCTGTGCTTGACCGGACGGACCGGGTGATGGGAGAGGTGGAGGAGATCCTCATGGACCGGGAGGACGTGGAGTTCGTCTTCGTCAGTGCAGGCCGTCAGGCGGGCGGCATTGGCTTTCAGGGGAGCAGTCCCGATGCGGGCAGTGCCCTGGTGCAGCTGGTCCCGCGGGGGCGGGATGTTCCCTCCACTCATGAGGCAATGGCTGACCTGCGCCGGGAGCTGGCCCGGATCGCCGGGGCGGACATAAGCGTTTCTCTCTCCTCCAGCATTGCCGGCGAGGATCACCTCATGGGCGCCCCTGTTGCCGTCTCTGTCCTGGGTGACGACCTGGATCTGGTGGTAAGCCTGGCGGAACAGGTCAGGGAGGTGGTCGAGGAGGTGCCCGGAACCATCAACGTGCGCACCACCTGGGAGGAGGGAGTCCCCGAAGTCCGGTTGAACATCAACCGGCATCTGACGTCGCAGTTCGGCCTCACCGCCGCGGAAGTGGCGATGACCGTGAGGGCCGCTGTCGAGGGAGATGTGGCAACAAGATACCGGTTGGGCGACCGGGATGTCGATGTGCGGGTCATCCTGCCGCAGGTGCATCGCGGTGATCTATCATCCGTGCAGCAGATGACCCTTCTCACGCCGGCGGGAGGGCTGGTCTCGCTTGCACAGCTGACCCAGATCCAGAGGGAGCCCGGGCCGACCACCATATTCCGGCGCGATCAGGTGCGCACCGTGGAGGTCCAGGCTCAGCTGGACGGCAGGGATCTCAGCTCGGTCATGGACGACATCCAGGGCAGGGTAGATGATCTTCATCTACCCGCCGGGTATGCGGTGCAATACGGGGGAGAGACCCAGGAGATGTTCGAGGCCTTCGAGGTCCTGGGCCAGGCTTTCCTCATAGGCTGCATCCTGGTGTACATGGTCCTGGCCGCCCAGTTTGAGTCCTTTCTGCAGCCGCTGATCGTGATGGTGACCATACCGCTGGCCATGATCGGGGTGGTCGCCGCTCTGAGCCTGTGGGACCTGGCTCTGTCGGTGCCGGCGATCGTGGGGGTCATCGGGATGGCAGGAATCGTGGTCAACAACAGCATCGTGATGATCACCTACATGAACCAGCTCCGGGCCCGCGGCATGGTCGCACTGGAGGCCATCGTCGAGGGGGCCACCATCCGGCTCCGGCCCGTATTGATGACCTCGGTCACCACAATTCTCGGCCTAATGCCGATGGCCCTGGAGAGAGGAGAGGGGGCAGAGCTGCAAAACGCGATGGCGGCCTCGGTCCTGGGCGGACTGCTGGTCTCCACTGCTCTGACCCTTTTTGTGATACCGGCAGTCTACAGTCTGGCTGCCGCAACGAACAGGAGGGGAGACCGGTCATGAACCGACTCAAGATTGTGACCATTCTGATCAGCTCATCTCTGATGCTGCTCACAGCGTCCGTCCACGGCGGCGGGGATGCCCGGGGATTGACCCTGGAGGAGGCGGTGCATAGGGCCCGCGTCAGTTCCCCGATCATGGAGCTGGTGAAGGTCCAGCAGGAAAAGGCGGAGCTGGAGGCCGAGCAGGCCGCAGAGTCGGCGGGCGCGATTCCTGATGACTCCGTCGATAACTACCAGATGGCCATGTTGAAATATTTCTATCCGCATCAGGCCGAAGTATCCAGCCGACTTGCCAGGCAGAAGACCCGGGCGACGAGGGAGGATCTGGCCCTTATGGCTGAGACGGCCTATCGCGGTCTGCAGATCGCGCAGCAGATGACGAGGGTGACCGAGGCGGGGATGCGGATTGCTCGCGAGGGGCTTCGGGTTGCGCAGGACATGCATGAGGCGGGCATGATC
>PWUC01000267.1 GCA_003562655.1 Clostridia bacterium | reverse complement strand
GGTATGATCAACTCGAGAACGGCCAGTTGGTAGCTGTATGGCTTCCATCTGAACCACCTCGCCCCATCCACGCTCGTGAGACCCTCGAGAGCATCGATGAGCAGCACTGCGGTGCGATCAACCTCTCTCTCCAGCGGGAATACCTCTGCGAGCATGAGCTCCCATCGCCCGGCTCCCAGCTCCTTCAGCCGGGCCACCTGGCCGGTGATGATCAGGGTCAATCGCTCCGCGACATCATCATCGATAGGCGGATAGGGATCATCAGGTTGAGACTGGGCGAAAATGGTGGGCCGTCTCCTCCATTGAAGGCTGTACGTGTTTCTCAGCAACTCGTAGTTGCCCTCGCGCAGCTCCTCGATCAGCTGCCGGGAAAACCCGTGCAGGTCTGACGTGGTGATGTATCCCGGGATCCTCGATCTCATCTCGCCCCTGGTCGGCAGCCTACTCTGCCCGGCCAGCTGGCCGTACTCATCTTTCAGCTCGATGGCATCCCGTATCAGCTGCATCAGCAGGTACTGCATGGAGTTGGTGCCCTCACCAAGCCAGTCATCCCATGCCTTCAGAGCCTTCCTGTGCTCATCCAGGGGGATGAAGACCGGCTCGGGCAGATGGATTTCGCTCCCGGGCTGTTGCAGGAGAAACAGAGACTCACTCATGGCCCGTCAGCTCCTGACTGATCAAACACAGTTGATGACTACCAGACCCGCAGTGACGCTGTGTGCCTGTGCGTGAGCGTAGGCAAGGGTATGTGAAGTGGCAAGGGCAAGGTATCTGGACCAACCTATTCGCCGTCCATCCGTGCAATCCTTCCTGATCGGGATGAGTATTCCAGAAGAAGATCATAAAACGGCCGCAGTGAGGTGTTGGGTCATTCGAACACCTCGTCAAAGGAAAGCCCGGTCGTCAGCCGCGGGGGTGGGAGCCCGACGAAGAGACCCCGGATTTCATCGAAGCCGGGTTAACACAGACGATTGCAGGAATTGGATGTGTTAGAATGAAAGAGAGGAGTGAGCAGGATGGCGGAATCCAGATGCGGATTATTGTGCACTCAATGCGATTACAAAGAATCCTCCAACTGCGGGGGCTGCGTACAGACCAGTGGAAACCCCTTTCATGGGACATGCCCGGTCGCTCTCTGCTGTCAGGAAAAGGGATTTCACCACTGCGGACAATGCCCGGATCTCCCCTGTGAGCAGCTGTATGCCTATTCCTATCTGGACACGGAGCACGGGGACAGTCCTCCCGGAGCCAGAGTCGAGTTGCTGAGGCAATGGGCCGCAGCAGAAAAGGAGGGTTCCTGAACATGCGCCATCGACTGGTTGAAAGAGCAGCTGAAATCATGAAAGAGGCGAGAACGGCAACAGTCGCTGCCATTGACGGCAGCGGTTATCCCAGGGCCTCCACTATCAGCAGTATCAAGACCGAGGGCGCCTCGCGCGCCTGGTTTGCAACCGGACTGAATTCGGGGAAAGTCAGATGCTATCGTCAGAACCCGAGGGCGAGCCTGTGTTACCGCGACGAGGGCAATAATGTCACCCTGATTGGTGAAATGGAGGTTCTGTCCGATCCCGAGTGCAAGAGAGGCCTCTGGATGGATTGGTTTATCGAGCATTTCCCGGAGGGTCCGGAGGATCCCAACTACTGCATCCTTCGGTTCACGGCACGGCGGGGGGCATTCTGGATTGACGGACAGTACCGGGAATTCGATGAACGAGAGCTCGTTTCGCCGGCTGGAAGCCAGGGTGCCTCTGTCCTATCTCACCCGCCAGAGATCGGTGGGGGCGCACCCTCGCACAAAGGCGCCCTGACGGTTCATCGAGAATGAAGATGGGCAGCGCGCCCGTTTTCTCCGATCCAATGCAACCGGAGAACGCCTGCGGGTAGATCGCGCGGTCAAATCGAAGGCTTCGAACCGGCGCTGCCCCAGGGGGTTCCCGCCGCCGATGGGATCCCGGCAAGAAAGTTGATGGAGGTGCTGGCGGGTTCGGTTCGCAGGCGTCGACAGCCACGAGTATCAGCGTTCTTTGTCGTGGCCATTGACGCATTCCATCAGCCAGTCGTGCCGCTCGCCTCACGATACGATCCGGGAGACCTCTGCTCTCGTCGGGCATATCGAAGCTGTGGTTCCCGAGGGTGTCACTCCGCGTTCGGTCTGCAGGACACCCAGGGGCTGGGGCGTCTGCGGCCGCAGTGGCCGGTGGTCAGGGACCTTCACGGTGACGCGTCTTCACGCTTCCCCGTCCGACCCACTCCTCTCGTACGCCGGGCGCGGATCCAGCCGGTGCAGCAGGTTCGCATTGGTGACCACCGTTATTGAACTGATGGCCATGGCCGCCTCGGCTATCACCGGATGGAGCAGTCCCAGCACCGCGATCGGTATGGCGGTGACATTGTAGAAGAAGGCCCAGAACAGGTTCTGGCGGATCTTGCGGAAGGTGGCCCGGCTTATGCTGATGAAAGTGACCACGGCCGAAAGATCTCCCCTCACCAGCGTTATGTCCGAGGACTCTATGGCGATGTCGGTGCCGGTGCCCAGGGCCACGCCCACGTCCGCCTGGGCGAGGGCGGGAGCGTCATTGATGCCGTCGCCGACCATGGCAACGGCTCCCACCTCCCCCTGCAGGCGGCGGATCTCGTCGACCTTGCCCTCCGGAAGAACACCCGCCACCACCCGGTCTATGCCCACCTCCCGGGCAATGGCCTCGGCGGTTCGCTGGTTGTCACCGGTGATCATGATGGTCTCAAAGCCCATTTCCTGCAGGCTGCGTATGGCGGGACGGGAGTCTTCCTTGAGGGGGTCGGCAACGGCGATGAGGCCGATGATCCTTCGGGCCTCCGCGTCGGCGGCGATCATCACCGTCCTGGCCTCGGCCTCAAGGTTCTCCTTCCGACCGGTGAGATCGTCGTCGAGGGCGATGTCGTAGCGAGACATCAGCCGGACGCTGCCCACCAGGATCTCGCGTCCCTCGACGGTGCCCGTCACCCCATGTCCCGCGATCGCCGTGAAATCCTCCACCGGGGAGATGGTCAGATCGCGCTCTTTCGCTCCCCTCACCACGGCCTGTCCCAGGGGGTGTTCGGATCCAGACTCTACCGCCGCCGCCAGGGCCAGGAGGTCCCTTTCAGCCGTGTCCCCCGCGGGGACCATGTCTGTGATCACGGGCGTGCCCCGGGTGATGGTCCCGGTCTTGTC
This sequence comes from Clostridia bacterium, assembly GCA_003562655.1. The sequence goes on along the minus strand of PWUC01000267.1, from coordinate 2,674 downwards.
GAAGACAATGACTGATACATCCTTCATGGTCTGGATCGCCTCGCCTCTCCGGATCAGGACGCCGTGCTGCGCTCCCTTGCCCGATCCCACCATCAGGGCGGTGGGAGTCGCCAGGCCGAGGGCGCAGGGGCAGGCGATCACCAGGGTGGCGACCATGGCAGAGAGGGCCAGGGTCAGGGGTGACAGATCCGGGTTGACCCACGGGAATATGCGGCTGCCGGCGACGACGATGGGTTGGAAGTGTTCGCCGAACTGCAGCCACAGCAGGAAGGTTGCGAGGGCCAGGAGGACTATGGCCGGCACGAAGTACTCGGTGATGCGGTCGGCCAGGGCCTGTATGGGGACCCGGGTCGTCTGCGCCTCCTCGACCAGCCTGATGACCTGGGAAAGGAAGGTGTCGCCTCCGACCCGGGTTACCTCCACCTGGATCAGGCCCTGCAGGTTCACGGTGCTGCCGATCACCTCGTCGCCCTCGGCCCGGGTAACGGGCATGGACTCTCCCGTGGCCATGGACTCATCCACACTGGTCTTGCCCTTCGATATCTCACCGTCCGTGGGGATCTTCTCTCCCGGCCGGACCAGCATCACGTCTCCGACTGCCAGTTCGTCAACATCGAGCTCCCTCTCCTCGCCGTCGACCAGCACGGCGGCCGTCCTGGCCTCGAGGTCGAGAAGCTTCTTTATGGCCTGGGATGCCCGGCCGCGGGCCCTGCTCTCTATGGCCCGCCCGGTCAGGTGGAAGGCCATGATCATCGCCCCCACGCCAGCGTAGTTTGCGATGTCGATGAAGAAGCTGAGCGGCCCGGTGACCAGGGCGAAGAGCGTGCCCAGCAGTATGAGGGTGTCCATGTTGGTGGTCCGGTGGGCCACGGCCCTCGCCCCGGAGGCGATGGTGGCCAGCCCCGGTCCCAGGATGACGAAGGCCGCCAGGATGGTCATTCCCAGGTGATGGATGGTGTGAGAGGGCCAGGCGATGCCCCAGATCATCTCCGGAATCATGGCGGCGATGATGGGGACGGTCAGAAACCACGCGTAGCGCATCCTGGCGTTGGCCAGGGCGAGCTTCTGTTCCTCTTCCTCGGCGAAGGTGTCCTCCCGCCCGGATTCCCCGAGCAGCTGGGCCGGATACCCGGCCTCCTCCACTGCCGCGATGAGCTCGTCAGGCGTCACCTCGCCGGACCGGTACCGGACTCTCGCCTTCCCGGTCATCAGGTTCACGCGGGCCTCCGAGACGCCCGGCACCTCCCCCAGGGCCTTTTCCACGGCGGCCAGGCAGGCGGCGCAGGACATGTCTTCCACCTTCAACTGCACCGATTCCAGTTCCACCTTCACCCCGTAGCCCGCTTCCTCGATGGCCTCGGCGAGGCCGGCCCGGTTCACCTTCTCGGGATCAAAGACGACGCTCGCCCTTCCGGTGGCCAGGTTGACGATCGCTTCCGACACGCCCTGGGTCTGGCGCAGGGCCCGCTCGACGCTCCGGGAACAGGCGGCACAGGTCATGTCTGTCACGGTGAGCTGTATCTTCTCGAGACTCTGAGTTTCAGAAGTCATGTGAGCATTCCTCCTCGAATTCATACCCCCAGGGGGTATCAGTTAACATGATAGGGCCGACGCCGACATCCGTCAAGGTAGTGTTCCCCCGGGTGAGGATCAGGTTCCGGCAGGGGTGTGCGGGGTTGCTGGAGAACTGTATGCAGAGAGATACTCCAGTGACGAGGGAGGATGATCATGCCCGCAGTAGCCTATTTGAACGGTGAGTTCATGCCCATTGAGGAGGCCATGGTCCCCATAGAGGATCGGGGTCTGCAGTTCGGCGACAGCCTGTACGAGGTGGCGCGCCTCTACGGGGGTCGCCCCTTTCGGTTGAAACAGCACCTGGCGCGGATGAAGCGGGGCGCCGATATCATCGGGTTGAAGCTGGAGCGCGCCGGAGACCTGGAGAAGGTCGTGATGGAGCTGGCCGAGCGGAGCCAGATGGACACAGCCTTTGTCTACCTGCAGGTGACCCGGGGCGTGGCGCCGCGGAATCACGCCATACCGGATGACCTGGAGCCCACGGTCATCGCCACGGTCAGAGAGATCACCCTGATACATGAGCGCATATACGAGCGGGGAGCTCTCGCCTTCACCACCCCTGATCTTCGCTGGGCCAGGCGCGACGTAAAGGCCACGACCCTGCTTCCGAACATCATGTCCCGGACCGAGGCGATGGGCAGGGGTGGATACGACGCCATCCACTACGAGGAAGATGGAACGGTGACGGAGGGCTCCGTCAGCAACCTCCTTTCTGTCATCGATGGTGTCATCCGCACTCACCCAACGGATCATCGCATCCTTCCGGGCATAAGCCGCGCCACGACCCTCGAGTGCGCGCAGGCGCTCGGTCTGCCGTACCGGGAGGAAGCCTTCACCCTGGACGAGATGTTTGCCGCCTCGGAGGTGTTCTTCAGCGACACCTACTCGGAGGTCATGCCCCTGCGCCAGGTGGACGGCAGGACCATAGGCGAGGGGCGTCCCGGGCCGGTGGCCCAGAAGCTGCGCGCTGCCTTCCGCCGGGTCGTACAGGAGGAGACGGGCTGGAGCTATTCATGAACTGGGAAGCTCAGGCGAGCCGGGCCGCCCCGGGTCTTTCAGGCGGCCCGGCGGGTGATCACCGGCGCAGTACCTCCCCACT
>PWUC01000043.1 GCA_003562655.1 Clostridia bacterium | reverse complement strand
GTCTGTCCCATGGCGGATGCTCCCTTCTCCCTTCGGCTGCCGTGGTGTATCCTGACCTGTTCGCTCTGAGACGGCACGTTCCTGTCTGTCGTCAGAAGCAATGGATCGCGGTCGGCGGTTGAACTCCTCGCCCCTCGCTCCGGGTCGCATGTCTTTCCCCTGCACCCATCGGCCCTGGGCGGTTAAGGGCCGCCTCAAACAGTATGGCACCTCCCTGTGACCATTTGTTATACTTGAATCGCGTTGCTTTTGGGGTCTGTCCTGTCCGGGCGGACTCAATACACTGATGAGATTGCCGGGGGAGGTGCGTGTTGTGGAGGACGAGCAGAGCCTGGTTGCCATGGCCCAGAGAGGCGAGGTTGCCGCCTTTGAAGCATTGATAGAGGAGTACGAGACCCGCATATACAATCTTGCCTACCGTATGCTCGGAGATTCCGAGGATGCCAGGGATGCAGCACAGGAGACCTTTCTCAAGGCATATTCAGCCCTGGGCAGATTCCGTGGCGACGCGTCCTTTTCCACCTGGATCTACCGGATTGCGCGAAACTCCTGCCTGGACGCCATCCGGATGAGAAAGAGGAACCGCACCTACTCTCTGGATGACCCGGTAGATACGGTAGATGGTGAGGTGCCCAGACAGATGGAGGGCGACCTCCCTGCTCCCGACGAGGTGGTCCTGACGCGAGAGCGCCAGGCCGTGATAAATGGTGCCCTGGCTGAGCTTTCGGATCATCATCGATCGGTGCTCCTCCTGAGGGACATCGAGGGCTTCAGCTATGAGGAAATAGCCGAGGTTCTCCAGGTGAGGTTGGGGACTGTGAAGTCGCGGCTGTATCGGGCGAGAACTGCGCTGCACGACAGACTGGAACAGATGGAACTTTTCCGAGATCACATCGTCTGGAAGTCTGAAGGGAGGGGAAACGCATGAGGGACCACATCTGTGAATGTCCTGGCGAGAGGCTGTCCGCTTACATCGACGGTGAGCTGGACGAAAGGGAGCGGCGGGAGGTCCGGGCCCACCTCGATGGATGCAGATGGTGTCAGCGGGAAGTGGAACAGCTTCGTCGGACCCGGGAGTTCCTCAGCAATGCGCCCTCCTACGATCTTCCCCCCGACTTTCACCGCCGGCTGCGTGCCGAGCTTCTCAGAAAAAGGGCGGGCGTGAAGCGGGTTGTGCCCAAAAGCCTCATCCCAGCGGGCGTTTACCTGGCCGCACTGCTGGCCTTTTTGATCATGCTGCCGGCATCCGCCCTGTACACCTACCATGCCGTACCTCCCGAGATGATGCTTGCCCAGACGGATGAGGCTGTGCAGACGGAGGCCGAATATAGTCCCGTCCCCCAGCCGGAGAGACGCGCAGAATGGTCGCCGATCTCGGCGCCGGTCAGTGACCTGCGCACGGAGGAGCTGCGCCTTCAGGTGACCGATGTCCGGAGCAGGACCGAATACCTGATCGAGACGACGGCAGCCGAGGGAGCCCAGGTGAAGGAGCAGGAGTTCACGTGGGGATCCGGGGGGGATCTGCAGCAGGCCACCCTGGTGTTCCAGCTGTCGGCCGATGAGATGTCCGGCATTCAGAAGCAGCTCGCGCAGCTGGGCGATCTCACCCTGCATCGCATTGAGGACCACGCCGCGGATAGGGCCCCGGAAGAGGTTCTGGTCGCGGGTGCGGCGCGGCCCGACACCGATGATGTCTCGGGGGTTGTCATGAAGGTCACCCTGTTCGCCCTGCCCTCTCCCCAGGAGGAGGGCGAGTATGAGATGCTCCGTCTCTCGCTGGAACCAGAGGGGCATGCCGCCCCCTTTGCCCGGCAGCTGCGAACCTCCTTCACAGATTCATGGATCAGTTTTGGAGCTCACGTCTCAGCCTCGATCCTGTGGGCTGCAGGTCATCTGCCCCATCTTTTCTTCCTGGGTGCCCTGGTTGCTCTCGCCTTCCTGGCGGTGTCGGGGGTCCGTCGCCCCCGCTGAACAGGATGCACGAATTGATCTCAACGTGTACAATGAAGATCGGAATGGGTCCCGGGGGTGAGGACATTGGGTGGCGGCGGACTGTTTGACAGAAGCGATGATGTCGTGATCATGATCGATGGTACCGGCTTGATGTATCGTGCGTTTTATGCCATCAGGGGCCTCACCGGCCCCGGCGGAGAGCCCACCAATGCAGCCTACGGTTTCACCAACATGCTGCTGCGTCTGATTGATGACTACGAGCCCGGTTACATGGCGGTCGCCTTCGATACGGGCCGGCCTGAGTACCGGCTGGAGAAGTATCCCGAGTACAAGGGGCACCGACCGGACATGCCCGATGATCTGCGCCCGCAGTTCGACTACGCCAGGGAGGTTCTGCTGGCGATGGGGATTCCCAGCCTGGAGATCGAGGGCGTGGAGGCCGACGATGTCATCGGCACCGTGGCGGCCCGATTCGCCTCCGAGGGCAGGGATGTGCTCATCGTGACCGGGGACAGGGACTTTCTGCAGCTGGTGTCACCTGAGGTGGGGGTGCTGCTGACCCGGCGGGGCATCACCAGTATGGATCTTTATGATCGCGAGAGGATCGAAGAGGAACTGGAACTGCCACCCGAGCGCCTGGCCGATCTCAAGGGGCTCATGGGTGATTCCTCCGACAACATCCCGGGCGTACCCGGGGTGGGAGAGAAGACGGGGATCAGGCTGCTGAGGGAGTTCGGTACCCTCGAGGAGACCCTGCAGAACACAGATCGGGTGTGGGGCAAGAAACTGCCCGAGTCGCTGCGTGAAAATGCCCAACTGGCCAGGTTGAGCAAGGAGCTGGCCACCATACGGCGCGACATACCCGTCGATATATCGCTGCAAGACTGCCGGATGGGCGATCGAGATGACCAGGAGCTGGCCGAGGCCCTCAGGCGCCTGGGCTTCAACAGCATCGTCAAGAGGCTCGGACTCGATGACCTGCCTCGCAAGGTGAGCGAGGGAGAGGCCATCCGTGCCATGGAGGTGCTGCAGGAGGATGCCCCCCTGCCTGACATTGCTGACGGCAGTGACGTGGTGCTCGACTGGGTCTTTTCATCTGAAGGAGAGCATCCGTCCGGGCCCCTGTATCTTTCCCTGAACCTTTCGTCCTCAGGTTGCGCCTACACAGTGGATAACACCGACGGGGGCAGAGAAAGCTCCGTCCGCGGGTTGCTGCAGAGGATCGCCGGCATCAGGGGGGGACGCATCGTCGGGCACCATTTCAAGCCCCTGCTGGTCTGGGCCGGGCTGGAAGCAGCCGCATCCCCTCTGTTTGACATCAAGATCGCCGCCTACCTGCTTGAGCCCGCCCGCTCGTCCTATCCCCTGCAGAGCCTGGGATATGCCTATCTGGGTGCTCCGGTCCCCGCCGACGAGGACGTGCCGCTGGGAGACGGTGAGGATCTGGCGGCGTTCACCTCCGCGCGGTTGGAGGCGATGCAGCAGCTGACCTCGGCCCTGGAGACCGAGCTGCATGTGGCCGGATTGGCGCCCCTCTTTGCCGATGTCGAGATCCCCCTCATACCGATCCTCGCCGCCATGCAGAGGCGCGGTATCCGAGTGGATGAACAGATTCTCATGAGGCAGGGCGAGGAGCTGGATGCTCGCACCGGCGAACTGCAGCGGAAGATCTGGGAAGCGGCGGGCGAGGAATTCAACATCAACTCTCCCAAGCAGCTGGGAGTCATTCTCTTCGAGAAACTGGGTCTCGACGTGATCAAGCGGACCAAGACCGGTCCCTCCACGGACTCAGAGGTCCTGCGGCAGCTGGCCGCCGAGCATGAACTGCCGAGGATGGTCCTGCAGTACAGGAACCTGGTCAAGCTGAAGGGCACCTACGTCTCCGGGCTGCTGAAGCAGATCGATGAGGGAACGGGCCGGATCCACACCACGTTCAAGCAGTGTGTGACGGCCACTGGACGCCTGTCCAGTGCCGATCCGAACCTGCAGAACATCCCCATTCGCGATGAGGAGGGCAGACTGCTGAGGCGCGCCTTCGTGGCTGAACCGGGCTGGGACCTGGTTGCCGCTGACTACTCCCAGATCGAGCTCCGCATCCTGGCCCACCTGGCGGGTGATCAGAAACTCATTGAGGCCTTCAGCCAGGGGGAGGACATCCACAGTCGGACAGCGGCGGAGGTCTTCGGCGTACCACCCGGTGAGGTGACGAAGGAGATGCGGTCTGCGGCCAAGGCCGTCAATTTCGGCATCATCTATGGAATCAGCGGGTATGGGTTGTCCAGGAGCCTTGACATCGATCCCACAGAGTCTCAGAAATACATAGACGACTACCTGGACCGTCTTCCGGGGGTCAGGGACTACTTCGAGGGCGTGATCTCGGAGGCCAGAAGGGACGGGTACGTGCGCACTCTGATGGGGCGCATCCGCCATCTTGGCGAGATCAACGACCGGGTGTGGCACCGGCGACGCTTTGCCGAGAGGGCAGCCATGAACACTCCGATCCAGGGCACGGCGGCTGATATAATGAAGAAGGCGATGATCGATGTCTCCGCGGCCCTCGAGCAGGCTGACATCCGCTGCAATATGCTCCTGCAGGTGCACGACGAGCTGATCTGGGAAGTGCAGCGGTCGCAGGTTCGCCAGCTCTGCGCTCTGGTGCGCGACGTGATGGAGAGGTCAACGGTGCTGGATGTTCCGTTGAAGGTGGATCTGAAGACCGGCTCCAACTGGTATGATATGCGCGCCGTGGATGTGCAGGGCGACTGATGCCCGAGCTTCCGGAGGTTGAGACGCTGAGAAGAAGCCTCAAACCCCACCTTCTCGGAGCCGTGGTGTCCGGGGCCGAGTTTTTCCGTCCGGACATCCTCGAAATCGAACCGGGTGCCGATCCGGTCGCCTTCACCGTGGGGGCGGAGATTACGGGTCTCGCCCGCAGGGGAAAGTACCTGTTGGTCCAGCTGGGTCACAGCCGGGGCTGGGCCGTTCACTTCGGCATGTCGGGGACCATGATCCACTACCCCCCCGGGTTGGCCCCGGTTGACGAGCATACGCACGTGATGTGGGACCTGGGGGATCGGGGGCAGGTGTGTTACCGGGCCCCCCGTCGTTTCGGCCGGTGGATCATGTCCGGCTCCGATGTATCGGCGGCGCTGGGCGACCGCGTGGGGACCGATGCCCTCGATCCGGATCTGGACGGCAGTACCCTCAGGGCCCTACTGGGTGAGAGCCGCTCCCCGATCAAGTGCAGACTGCTGGATCAGAGGCGGGTGGCTGGACTGGGCAACATATATGTTGACGAGGCCCTGTTCTGCGCCGGTATCGATCCGACCAGGAGGACATCGTCTCTAGAGGAAGCCCAGTGGGAGGATCTGTTCCTCAGTATGCGAAGGGTGCTGACGCAGGCCATCGAACACCGGGGAACGACCTTTTCGACCTATCGCGACGGTCAGGGACGCGAGGGCGAGAACGCCCGGCATCTTGCGGTTTACGGAAGGGCCGGGCAGGAGTGTCCTCGCTGTGCGGCCTCGATTGAACGCAGTGTGGTGGGGGGCAGAGGGACTCATCACTGCCCGTCGTGCCAGAACTAGATGAAGGTGAGGGCGGGGCGCCGAGTTTTCGCCCGACAGACATGTTTTCCTTTACCATGGAGTTTGACAATGAGGACCAGATGCGAAAATGCCAGGAAATGCTGGTGAAGAGTCACGCCTTCGCCGGTGAGATGGCGGTGCGTAGGCGGGAAGATGGGAAATGGAGGCTGACGGCCTATTCGGAGAAGCGCCTCCGGGAGAGCACCCTGGAAAAGCTTCCGGGCCGCCGCGAAGATGAGTCATGATTCGAAGGCGCCCCAGATCATAGGCGTCACTGGAGGCCTCGGATCGGGCAAGACGGAGGTCTGCAGGTTTTTGCGGCGGAGGCAGGTTCCCGTCATCTGTGCAGATGAGATCGC
>PWUC01000056.1 GCA_003562655.1 Clostridia bacterium | reverse complement strand
GTCCTACAGTTCGCGGTACGGTCATGAACCCAGCGGACCATCCGCATGGGGGTGGCGAGGGACGGTCCTCCATTGGCAGGCATCCAGTCACGCCCTGGGGTAAGCCCGGTCAGGGTAAGAAGACCCGGAAACGGAACAAGCATTCTGACAAGTACATCGTGCGCCGACGGCGCAAAAAGAGGAGGTGATCCTCCGTTGGGTAGGTCATTGAAGAAGGGCCCACATGTTGATGAGAAATTACTGCGCCGGATCCGGCAGATGGATGATAGGGGCGAAAAACAGGTCCTTCGCACCTGGTCGAGAGACTGTACCATTGTTCCGGAGATGGTCGGCCACACCATTGCGGTTCATGATGGACGGCGGCATGTGCCCGTCTACATCATCGAGGACATGGTGGGCCACAAGCTGGGTGAGTTTGCTCCCACCAGGACCTTCCGGGGTCATGGACACCGCGCCGAGCGCACGGTAAGGGTGCATTAGAGGAGGTTGAAGGGGACATGGAGCTGGAGCAAAGGGCGAGGGCCTCAACAAGGCATGTCAGGGTAACACCGCGCAAGGCGAGGGCGGTGATGGATCTCGTGCGGGGGAAGCCTGTTGATGAGGCGCTGGCGATTCTTCGTCACACTCCTCGGCGCGCGACGGAAGTGATCGAAAAGGTCCTCAATTCCGCCATCGCCAATGCAGTTAACAATTTTGACCTGGATGAGGACATCCTTTACGTGGCTGAGGGTTTTGTCAACGAGGGCGCCACCATGAAGAGGTGGAGGCCGAGGGCCAGGGGGCTGGCTGCACCCATTTTGAAGCGTACCAGCCACATCGAGATCGTTGTGGCAGAGAGGGAGGAGGTGTAGGTTTGGGTCAGAAGACACACCCTAAGGGTTTTCGCCTGGGCGTCATAAGGGATTGGGATTCCCGGTGGTTTGCTGACAAGGACCGGTTCGCTGACCTGGTCCACGAGGACTACCAGATCCGACGCCACATCAAGAGCAACATGTACGGTGCAGGCATTCCGAGGATCGAGATCGAACGGGCGGCTGCACAGGTCAAGATAACGGTTCACGCTGCCAGGCCGGGTATGGTCATCGGGCGCGGCGGTTCGCTGGTGGAGGCTCTCCGGCGTGATCTTGAGAAGATGACGGGCAACCAGATGAACCTGAGGATCGTGGAGGTGAGCAGGCCGGATATCAATGCCCAACTGGTGGCAGAGGGCGTGGCGGAGCAGCTGGAACGCAGGGTATCTTTCAGGCGCGCCATCCGGCAGGCAATTCAACGGGCCATGAGAGAGGGAGCCAAGGGCTGCAAGATCATGGTGTCCGGGCGTCTCGGTGGTGTAGAGATGGCGAGACGGGAGTGGCAGGCAGAGGGCTCGGTTCCGCTGCACACTCTGAGGGCGGACATAGACTACGGGTTCGCAGAAGCCAATACCACCTATGGAACGATTGGAGTCAAGACCTGGATATATCACGGAGACGTGATTCCAGAGGCTCAGGACAAGGACGAGGGGGCTGCATCTGATGCTGATGCCAAGACGGGTTAAGTACCGCAGACAGCACCGGGGCCGGATGAAGGGGAAGGCGCGCCGGGGTTCCGAGGTCATGTACGGCGAGTACGGCCTCCAGGCCCTCGAGCCGGGCTGGATCACCGACCGGCAGATCGAGGCTGCCCGGGTCGCCCTCACACGCCGGATCCGTCGCGGTGGGAAGGTGTGGATCAAGATCTTCCCCGACAAGCCTGTCACAAAGAAGGCGGCTGAGACCAGGATGGGTAAGGGTAAGGGTGCTCCGGAGTACTGGGTGGCTGTGGTAAAGCCGGGCAGGATTCTGTTCGAGCTGGCCGGTGTCTCTGAGAGCCTCGCCCAGGAAGCACTGACCCTTGCTGCGCACAAACTGCCCATCAAGGCGCGCTTTGTGAAGCGTGAGGATGGTGATGGGGTCAATGAGGGCTGAGGATATTCGGGAGATGAGTGACGCGGAGATTGAGCGCAGGGTTCGTGATCTCAAGGAGGAGCTCTTCAATCTCCGATTTCAGAATGCTACCGGGCAACTGGACAATCCGCTGCGCATGCGCATGGTCAAGAAGGACATTGCCCGTTTGAAGACTGTGGAACGCGAGAGGCAGTTGGCTCAGGAAGCCAGGGCCTGAGGGGAGGATGCTGATGGTGGGAGATGGCAACCGCGGAAACACCAAGCTGCGCCGCGGCGTGGTAGTGAGCGACAGCATGGACAAGACAGTTGTGGTCGAGGTGGAGACCAGACAGCGTCATCCCCTTTACGGTCGCCGGATGCGAAGGACCAACAAGTTCATGGCCCACGATGAGGACAACGAGTGCCGCGTGGGCGATCACGTCGATCTTGTTGAGACCCGTCCGCTGTCCAAGCGGAAACGCTGGAGGGTGAGACAGATCGTCCGGCGCCCCAGGTGATCTGGAGGCGTGTACTAAGGAGGAAGGGGCATGATTCAAGCTGAGTCACGGTTGAGAGTGGCGGACAATACCGGTGCCAGGGAAATCGGCGTGATCAAGGTTCTGGGGGGCAGCGGACGGCGTTATGCCAGGGTAGGCGACATAATCGTGGCATCCGTCAAGGAATCCACCCCGGGTGCCATGGTCAAGGCCGGCGAGGTGGTGCGCGCAGTCATCGTTCGCACCAGGGCCCCCATCAGGCGACCCGACGGCTCCATGATCCGCTTCGATGAGAACGCGGCGGTCATTCTTCGCGATGCCAGTGAGCCCCAGGGCACCCGCATATTCGGGCCCATCGCCCGAGAGCTGCGGGAGAAGAGATTTGCGAGGATAATCTCCCTCGCACCTGAGGTGCTGTAGTAGATGGATCCTTTGAGGGAGGGAGGCGGTCTGGATGAGCCGTCCGAAGCTGCGGATAAAAACCGGCGACCGGGTCCTGGTCATGACCGGTAAAGATAGAGGACGACGGGGCGAGGTGCTGAGGACCCTTCCCCGAAAGCGCAAGCTGATCATTGAGGGCATCAACGTTGTCAAGAAGCACCAGCGCGCTACAAGAGAGATGATGCAGGGGGGCATAATTGAGCAACCCGCGCCGCTGGATGCCTCTAACGTCATGCTTTTGTGTCGCAATTGCGGAGACCCCACCCGGGCTGGCACCAAGACGCTCTCGTCGGGCCGAAAGGTGAGATACTGCAAGAAATGCGGAGAGAATATCGACCGATGAGGAGGCGACAGGAAAGTGGATCCGTTGCAGCAGAGATATGAGCAGGAAGTGGTACCCGCGATGATGGATGAATTTGCGTATGAAAACGAGATGGCGGTGCCGCGCCTGGTTAAGATTATGGTCAACATGGGAGTCGGCGAGGGGCGTGACAACCCCAATGCGCTGGATTCCGCGGTCAAGGAGATGGCCCTGATTACCGGTCAGCAGCCCATCGTGAACCGGGCGCGCAAGTCCGTGTCTGCTTTTCGCATAAGGCAGGGTGATCCCGTGGGCTGCAGCGTCACTCTCCGCCGTGACCGGATGTGGAGCTTCCTATCGCGTCTCATCAATGCGGCCCTGCCCCGGGTGCGTGACTTCCGGGGATTGAACCCGAACTCCTTTGATGGCCGCGGGAATTACTCCACGGGCCTGCGGGAACAGACGGTGTTTCCCGAGGTGAGCTACGACGACATAGACGAGGTCCGGGGTATGGATGTGACCATCGTGACCTCGGCAGAAACAGATGAGGAAGCGAGGCTCCTCCTCGGTCGACTCGGGCTTCCGCTCAGACAAGGTTGAGGGGTTCTCAGGGGAAGGAGGTAGACGTGGCCAGAAAGGCTCTGATCGAAAAGAGCAAGGAAGAGCCAAAATTTATGACCAGGCAGCGGAATCGTTGCTCCATCTGCGGCCGGCCCCGTGGGTTCGTCAGGCGCTTTGGCCTCTGCAGGCACTGTATACGGGAGCTGGCCCATAAGGGCGAGATTCCGGGCGTGAAGAAGGCTTCCTGGTGATTTGTGGGGCAATGCCAAGGGGAGGAGGTTTGACATATGGGCATGACAGATCCGATCGCTGACATGTTGACCAGGATCAGAAATGCGAGTTCTGCCCGTCATGATCACGTGGACGTTCCTGGATCCAAGGTCAAGTGGGCGATCGCGAATGTTCTGCAGGAAGAGGGATATGTTCGCAGCGTGAGCTGGATCGATGATGCAAAACAGGGTACCGTGCGCATCCATCTCAAGTATGGCCCGGACCGCGAACAGGTGATCAGTGGCCTGAAACGGATATCCAAGCCAGGTCTGCGCATCTACGTGGACAAGGAGGAGATTCCCAGCGTACTGGGAGGACTGGGAGTGGCGATTGTGTCCACCTCCCGGGGGATCATGACTGACCGCAGTGCGCGGGAGAATCTGGTGGGTGGCGAGGTAATGGCCTTCGTATGGTGAGGTCATACCAGGAAAAGGAGGTGTGAGCAGTGTCCCGGGTCGGGATTCAACCTATCGATGTGCCAGAGGGTGTGGATGTCTCCCTGGAGAAGGACGTGGTCAGAGTCAGCGGTCCCAGGGGCGAACTGCATCAGCGGGTTCCCCCAGAACTGACGGTGTCGCGGGATGATGGCCGGATCGTGGTCAAACGCGGAGGCGATGACCGCCGGTCGCGGTCTCTGCACGGATTGACGCGTTCGCTGATCGCCAACATGGTCACGGGTGTCACCGAGGGGTTTTCCAAGTCCCTGGTGATCGAGGGAACAGGTTACAGGGCCTCCCTGTCAGGCACCAGGCTCGTGCTGTCGGTGGGCTATTCGCATCCGGTGGAGATTGCAGCTCCGGATGCGATCGAGATAGAGGTTCCCAATCAGAAGCGGATCATAGTGCGTGGCCCCGACAAGCAGCTGGTCGGGCAGGTGGCGGCCGAGATCCGCGATGTCCGTCGGCCCGAACCCTATCACGGTTTCGGGATCCGTTATGAGGGTGAGCGCATACGACGCAAGGAAGGCAAGACCGCCGCAGCTACTACGTGATGAGCAGGGCCCCGTTTTATGGGATTGCGGTGAAGGAGGCCTGAGAGATGAAGTCGAGAACGGACCGGCGCAGCCGGCGCCGTATGAGGGTACGCAAGAAGGTCTTCGGCACGCCGGATCGACCACGGATCAGCGTGTTCCGGAGCAGCAGGCATGTCTACGCCCAGGTCATCGATGACCTGAATGGCCTGACAGTTGCGGCCGCTTCGAGCATTGACGGGCCCGTTGCAGAGAGCGGCGAGACCGGTGTTGAGCGGGCCAGGCGGGTCGGCCAGCTGTTGGCCGAGCGCGCCCGGCAGTGCGGCGTCACCGAGGTCGTGTTTGACCGCAGTGGATATAAGTATCACGGTCAGGTGAAAGCTCTGGCAGACGGAGCCAGGGAGAAGGGTTTGCAGTTTTGATTTCCCATCGGAAGGGAGTGTCCTATGCGGAAGAGAGCTTTGGCTGAGCAAATCGGCGAGGAGGCCCTGGAGGACCGCGTGGTTGCGATCAACCGCGTGGCAAAGGTCGTCAAGGGCGGACGCCGTTTTAACTTCACGACTGTCGTGGTCATGGGTGACTCCGACGGTCACGTCGGAGTTGGTCTGGGCAAGGCCCAGGAGATACCGGCGGCCATAAACAAGGGGAAGGACCGGGCCAGGAAGGGCCTGATCAGTGTTCCCCGCAACGGCACCACCATTCCCCACGAGATCATCGGTGAATTTGGGGCCAGCCGGGTACTGCTCAAACCGGCCTCAGAGGGTACCGGAGTCATCGCCGGAGGCCCTGCCAGGGCTGTGTTGGAACTGGCAGGTGTACGTGATATACTGACCAAGTCGCTGGGCTCGAACAACCCTACGAACGTGGCCAAGGCCACCCTGAACGGTCTCAAGAACCTCAAGAGCCCGCGGGATGTGGCCCGTTTGAGAGGTATCCCGGTGGAGCAGCTGCTCGAATCAGACTCGTAATGGAGGTGAGACGCTATGACGAAGCTTCACAGGTTGCGGCCGCCGGGGAAGTCCCGGCACTCGCGTAAGCGGGTTGGGCGAGGCATCGGGTCGGGCATGGGTAAGAACAGCGGACGAGGCACCAACGGTCAGAATTCGCGTTCCGGGGGAGGCGTGCGCCCCGGATTCGAGGGCGGCCAGATGCCCCTGTACCGCCGTCTGCCCAAGGTCGGATTCAACAATCCCTTCCGGTTGGAATACAGCATCGTCAATGTCGGCGATCTGAATCGGTTTGCCCCGGGAGAGGAGATCACCGTGGAGCGGCTCGAGGAAGAGGGTCTGGTCAAGAACGTCAGGGACGGCGTCAAGATCCTCGGGCAAGGAGAGCTCGAAGTCTCGCTGACAGTTCGTGCTCACAAGTTCTCCGACTCGGCGCGGAGGAAGATCGATGCAGCCGGTGGCAGGGCCGAGGTGATCTAGGTGAGAATACTCAACACGTTGCGCCGCGCTTTCAGGGTCCCGGATCTTCGCCGGCGCATAATGTTCACCTTTTACATGTTGCTGGTGTTCCGCCTGGGTACCCATGTGCCCGTCCCGGGGATCGATCCGAGTGCTCTGGAGGAGCTCTTTGCGCGGGGTTCGCTGTTTGGGCTTCTGGACATGTTTTCTGGTGGTGCTTTCAGCTCATTTTCGATATTCGCCATGAGTATCACCCCGTACATCAATGCGTCGATCATCATGCAGCTTCTGACGGTGGTCATCCCCACCCTCGAGCAGTGGTCCAGGGAGGGTGAAGAGGGCAGGCGCAAGATCAGTCAGTGGACTCGATACGGTACGGTGGTCCTGGCGATGGTGCAGGCGGTGGGAATGGCCTTTTTTATGCGGGGTGCGGGCGCCCTGGCCGTGGCGGACACCTTCGGGATGGTCAACGTGGTCGTCACTCTGACGGCCGGTACGATCTTTCTGATGTGGCTGGGCGAGCAGATCACGGATCATGGCGTGGGCAACGGTATTTCGCTGTTGATTTTCGGAGGGATTGTTTCCAGAGTGCCCGGGGGGGCCATCAATCTGGGTGTGTACCTCAGAGAAGGCACCGTGAGTCCGGTCAACGTGTTTGTGCTCGTGGTCCTGGGGCTTCTGGTCATCGCAGGCGTCGTCTTCGTCGAGGAGGGCAGGCGGCGAGTTCCGGTGCGGTATTCGAAACGGGTGATCGGAAGGAAGATGTATGGCGGTCAGTCCACCCACATACCGATGCGGATAAACCAGGCGGGAGTGATCCCCGTAATTTTCGCATCGAGTGTGCTGGCCTTTCCACCGACCATCGCCCAGTTCATACCGGCGCCCTGGGCCCAGTCACTGGCCCAGAGTCTCGACTACGGCACGGGACTGCACACGGTGCTGTATTTTGGCCTGATCGTGTTCTTCACCTACTTCTACACTGCGGTCACCTTTAACCCGCAGGATGTGGCGGAGAACATCAGGAAGTATGGAGGCTTCATTCCCGGACGCAGGCCGGGCCGGGCCACGGCTGAGTATCTCGACAGGGTTCTGGTACGCATCACGCTGCCCGGGGCGATTTTCCTGGCCACCATAGCCGTGTTTCCGAACTTCTTCGGCCCACTGACCGGGGTGCCGGGCATATTCTTCGGCGGCACAGCCCTTCTGATCGTGGTGGGCGTTGCCCTTGAAACCATGAAACAGATCGAGGCTCAGCTGCTGATGCGCCAGTATGAAGGGTTTATGCGTTAGGAGGAGGATCTGTTCGATGCACCTGGTGATGTTGGGCCCTCCCGGGGCAGGAAAGGGAACACAGGCTGCACTCCTTGCGAGGGCACATAATGTTCCGCACATCTCCACCGGCGACATGCTTCGTGGAGCGGTCAGCGACGGCACCGATCTGGGACGCACCGCCGCTGAGTACATGGAACGGGGCGATCTGGTACCCGACGATGTCGTCATCGGCATCACCCGCGATCGGCTGCAGGCTTCGGATACACGCAGGGGATTTGTCGTGGATGGGTTTCCCCGCACACCGAGCCAGGCGAAGAGCCTCCATGCGATGCTCGCCGATACGGACAGAAACCTGGACCTGGTGTTGAATCTTGAGGTTGCTGAAGGCGAGTTGATCCGGCGATTGACAGGACGTCGGGTGTGTCCAAAGTGCGGGGAGACATATCACCTGGTCTTCAATCCGCCCCGCGCTCTGGGGACATGTGACCGGTGTGGGAAGGATCTGGTGCAGCGAGAGGACGACACGGAGTCCACTGTGAGGCAGCGACTTCAGGTCTACCGGCGCCAGAGTGAGCCCCTGGTGGAGCACTACCTCAAGGCCGGTCTTCTCGTGACGGTCGACGGCACCGGGACAGTTGAGCAGGTCCATGAAAGGGTTCTGAGTGCTATTTTGTGACGGAGATCCGGGGGAGGATTGACCGTGATCATCATCAAGTCAGAGCGTGAGATCGAGAGGATGGCCGAGGCCGGGCAGCTGGCGGCCAATGCCCTGGACCTGGTGGTGTCCAGCGCCGCACCCGGTGTCACCACCGGCGAACTCGACGCCCTGGCAGAAAAGTACATCGTCTCGTTTGGAGGCAGCCCTTCTTTCAAGGGTTACAGGGGGTTCCCTGGCAGCATCTGTGCGAGCATCAATGGCGAGGTAGTTCACGGCATTCCCGGGCCACGAAAGCTCCAGGAGGGGGACATACTCAGCGTGGATGTGGGGGCGATCCTGAGGGGGTATCATGGAGATACTGCCACCAGCGTGGCCATAGGCGGTGTGGACCGACGGGCAAGGCGGCTGCTCGAGGCGGGCGAGAACGCTCTGCAGGCGGGCATCGAGCACGCAGAACCGGGAAATCATCTCAGCGATATCTCCTGGGCCATCCAGACCTATGCCGAGTCCCTGGATTATTCCGTGGTGCGGGACTATGCAGGACATGGGATAGGCCGCGACATGCACGAGGATCCGCAGGTCCCCAACTATGGTCCTCCGGGACGCGGGCCCCGGCTTCGGGCGGGAATGGTCCTGGCTATCGAACCGATGTTGAACGAGGGGGATTACCGGGTGGCGACGGCCGATGACGGATGGACGGTGTACACTGCGGACGGTGGACTCTCCGTTCACTTTGAACACACGGTTGCAGTGACTGAAGAGGGATGGAAGATTCTGACCGCCAGGGAGTGTGCAAGGAATAAAGTGCCACCTACCGGTTGATACTAGGGAGGTGTGATCGTGAGCTCGAAGCTGGAAGTTGGCGATGTTGTGCGATCGACAGCCGGGCGTGATCGCGACTGTCACTATGTTGTGGTGGATGTGGACACAGTCGGCCGCGTCTCCCTTGCTGATGGCGAAGTAAGAACCCTGCGACGGCCCAAGCTCAAGAATGCGAGGCATGTCAGGAGAGTGGGAAGACCGCAAAGGGCGGCACTGGTCTCACGGTTGCGCGTCGGCCGGGCCGCAGATTCAGAAATCCTGATAGAGTTGGGAGAATACATCACCGGGGAGGGATGTTCATCGCGAGAGCACCGAACACTGATCGCAGATATGATGCCCTTCCTCGAAGAGGAAGCCGGGTGATTAGATGAGCAAAAAAGATGCAATAGAGGTCGAGGGCACGATTGTCGAGCCCCTACCGGGCGGTATGTTTCGCGTTGAACTGGAGAACGGGCACAAGATACTTGCTCACATTTCGGGCAAGATTCGCATGAGCTACATTCGCATCCTGCCCGGTGATCGCGTGACAGTGGAATTATCACCTTATGACTTGACCCGGGGGAGGATAACCTGGCGTCATCGGTCCTAATTGGCGCACGAGGAGGTTCGGAGTAGTATGAAGGTCCGAGCATCGGTTAAGAAGATTTGCGACAAGTGCAAGGTTGTGCGAAGACGGGGTCGCTTGATGATTATTTGCGAGAACCCCAAACACAAGCAGCGACAGGGATGACAGGGGGAGGTGAGAATCTGTGGCCAGGATATCTGGAGTCGATCTGCCCAGAGAAAAGCGCATTGTCGTTGCGCTGACGAGAATTTATGGCATCGGTATGTCCCTGGCAGGCAGCATCGTGAAAGAGGCGGGCATCGACGAGGACACCAGGGTGCGCGATCTCGCCGAGGCGGAAGTCAGTAAGCTCCGCCGGATCATAGATGACAGGATTATGGTCGAGGGTGAGCTCCGGCGAGAAAATCAGGAGAACATCAGGCGTCTGATGGATATCGGTTGCTACCGGGGAATACGACACCGGCGGGGTATGCCCGTTAGGGGGCAGCGGACCAAGACCAACGCTCGTACGCGCAAGGGTCCCACCCGCAGGGTCGGCAGACGGAGGGGTTAGGGAACCCCACAGAGGAGGAGGGTGAAAATGGCACGCCGAAAGGCGCGGGCCAGACGTCCGCGACGCGTTCGCAAGAACGTGGAAAAGGGCCGAGCGTACATTCGCTCCACGTTCAATAATACCATCATCACCATTACCGACGAGGGGGGCAACGCCCTTGCCTGGGGAAGTTCAGGGACGGTCGGGTTCAAGGGCTCCCGAAAGGGCACTCCCTACGCTGCCGGGCTGGCAGCTGAAAAGGCAGCTCGCGATGCGATGGTTCACGGGTTGAGAGAGATTTCCGTGTTTGTGAAGGGTCCGGGATCGGGGCGTGAGGCCGCGATCCGCTCGCTTCAGGGAGCAGGCCTGGAGATCAGCATGATACAGGACATGACTCCGATACCACACAACGGGTGCCGCCCCCCAAAGCGGCGACGCTGAGGGCGTGACACGCAACAGTATACGGAGGAGGTAGAAGACGTGGCAAGATACACGGGACCTGTATGCAGGTTGTGCCGGCGTGAGGGTGAAAAGCTCTTCCTCAAGGGAGACCGCTGCTACACAGACAAGTGTGCTGTTGAACGGCGAGGGGTTCCTCCGGGAGAGCATGGAAGGGGACGGCGGCGGCGCAGCCAGAGCGAATACGGGTTGCAGTTGCGGGAGAAACAGAAGGTACGTCGGATGTACGGGGTGCTGGAAAGGCAGTTTCAGCGTTACTACGACGCGGCAGCCAGGAAGAAGGGGGTCACCGGAGAGCTGCTGCTGCAGCTGTTGGAGAGACGGCTGGACAACGTTGTGTTTCGCATGGGCTTTGCCGGCTCTCGCCCCGAGGCCCGGCAGATGGTCAACCACGGCCACTTCATGGTGAACGGTCGCAAGACCGATATCGCTTCATTCATCGTGTCCGAGGGCGATGTGATCGAGGTCAAGTCGGGTTCGGCGAATATGCTGCGGCTCCAGGAGCTGCACGAGATGGCTGCCGGCAGGGCCGTTCCTGGTTGGCTCAGTGTCGACTGGGAGCGCAGACGGGGGACGATTCTCCGCATGCCGGAGCGCGAAGAGACGGATGTGCCCATCCAGGAACACCTGATCGTCGAGATGTATTCGCGTTAACACCTGTAGCGTAATTCGGTTACTTCGGGGGGGCAGAGTGGATGCTGGAAATTGAAAAGCCCACCATAAGATGTGAGGATGCTGGAGCTGATAACTTTCATCAAACCTTTGTCGTTGAGCCTCTGGAGCGAGGTTATGGGATGACCCTGGGCAATTCACTGCGAAGGGTGCTTCTCTCCTCGATCCCCGGGGCTGCAGTGACCGCGCTGCAGATCGATGGGGTCAAACATCAGTTTGATACGGTGCCGGGCGCCGTCGAGGATGTCAGCGAGATCATTCTGAATGTGAAGGAACTGGTCCTGAGGTGCCATTCTCCTGAACCTCAGACGCTGATTCTTGAGGCTGAGGGCGAGGGAACCGTTCGTGCCGGTGATAGCAGGGTGCCGGCTGACGTTGAGCTTCTGAATCCAGAACTGCCCGTCGTTCATCTGAACTCCGGGGCTCGTATGTACATGGAGATGATCGTCAAACAGGGACGCGGTTATGTCCCGGCCGCCGAAAACAAGGAAGAGGGGCAGCCCATTGGACTGATCGCGGTGGATTCGATGTTCAGTCCGGTTAGGCGGGTCAACTTCAGTGTTGAGAATACGCGGGTCGGACAGGTCACCGACTACGACCGCCTCATACTGGATGTCAGGACAGACGGCAGCATCACGGCTGCCGAGGCGATCAGCCTTGCCTCAAGGATCGTGAAGGAACACCTGGACCTCTTCGTGAGCCTGACGGAGCAACCCCAGGAGGATCCTGAGATCATGGTCGAGCCAGAGGAGGAGGAGAAGAACAAGCTGCTCAGCAAGAGCATTGAGGAGCTCGGTCTCTCCGTGCGTTCCTTCAACTGCCTGAAGCGGGCGGGGATCGATACCATCGCCGAGTTGATCTCCTATTCTCCAGATGAGATGCTCAAGATACGGAACCTGGGAGAGAAGTCCCTCGAGGAAGTAGTGGGTAAGCTCGGCGAACACGGTCTGGAGTTGATGGCGGTCTCCGAGTGAAGCGGTTGAGGGGAGAGGTTTCAAATTGCGGCCGAAGAAGCTGAATCGACCCATTGACCAGCGCCGCGCCCTGCTGCGTGGGCTGGTTACATCTATTCTTGAACATGAACGTGTGGAGACCACGGCTGCCCGGGCGGAGGCTGCTCAGCCGATTGTGGAGAAGATGATCACGATCGGCAAGAGAGGTGATCTGCACGCCCGGCGGCAGGTTGCCGGGTATCTGACCGACCGGGCCGTTGCCAAGAAGGTTTGCGAAGTGCTGGGACCCCGCTATGATGATCGTCCGGGTGGATACACTCGCATCATCAAGAAGGCACCGCGCAGGGGCGACGGGGCCCCAATGGTCATATTCGAGCTGGTTTGAGGAGCGTTGTGAGGTGAGGAAAGAGACTCCGCTTATCGAGATGCGGGGTGTCGCATATTCTTATCGCCGCGGGGATTCAGGTGAGGTTCGCGCCCTTCGGGATGTCGACCTGAGCATATATCCGGGCGAGTTCGTCGCCGTGGTTGGGGCCAACGGTTCGGGCAAGTCTACGCTGGCGAAGCTGATGAACGCTCTCTTGCTTCCCACTGAGGGCGCGGTGCGCGTCGCGGGTATGCCCACCGATGATGCTGAGTACAGGTGGGAGATAAGGCGCACCGTTGGGATGGTGTTTCAGAACCCAGATAACCAGCTGGTCAGCACCACCGTTGAGGAGGAGATCGCCTTTGGGCTGGAGAACCTGGGTGTTCCCACCGAGGGCATGGGAGCAAAGGTATCCGCGATGCTGGCCGAGGTCGACATGGAGCGGCAGCGTCGGAGCGAACCGCACAATCTTTCGGGGGGGCAGAAACAGAGGGTGGCAATTGCCGCCGTCCTGGCGATGGAGCCCGACTGTCTGGTGATGGATGAGGCCACGTCGATGCTGGATCCGGGAGGGCGCCGCGACGTGATGATGACGACGAGGCGTCTGTGCCGGGCGCGCGGTCTCGCCGTGGTGTGGATATCTCACTTTATGGAAGAGGCGGCCCAGGCCGACAGGATATTGGTCCTTGATGAGGGCCACCTGGTCGCCGACGGCCCCCCGGCACAGATCTTTGCCGGGGACTTCGACCTGGAGAGAGTCGGACTGGACATACCCCCGGTGACCCAGCTGGCCAGCAGATTGAGGGAGATGGGATTTCAGCTGCCGGCGGGCATCACTGAGATTGATGAGCTGGTGACCTGCATATGTCGATTGCATTTCATGACGTAAGCTACATTTATGATGCGGGGGCTCCCTGGCAGAAGGAGGCCCTCCATGAGATCAACCTCCGGATCGACGATGGAGAGTTCGTGGGGATAGTCGGACCCACGGGGTCGGGCAAATCGACCCTGGTGCAGCATCTGAATGGGCTGCTTCTTCCCACCCGCGGCAGAGTCCTCGTCGACGACATAGAGGTTGGTGTCGACCGCCGGCGCATGAAGGAGTTGAGGCGGAAGGTCGGGCTGGTCTTTCAGTACCCGGAGCAGCAGCTTTTCGAGGAGACGGTCCGGACTGACATCGCCTTTGGGCCGCGGAACATGGACCTCGATCCGGATGAGATCGACGAAAGAGTCGAGTGGGCCTGTGAGGCGGTGGGCCTGGAGAAGGAGGTCCTTGACCGCTCACCCTTTGAGCTCTCAGGGGGGCAGACGCGGCGGGTGGCGATCGCCGGGGTCCTGGCCATGAAGTGCCAGGTCCTGGTGCTGGACGAACCCACAGCCGGCCTGGACCCGAGGGGCCGGGCGGCAATTCTGAAGCAGCTGAAGGCCCTGAACCGATCAGGCATGACGATGATCATGGTATCGCACAGCATCGATGACCTGGCCCAGCTGGCGGACCGCATCGTGGTCATGTGTGAGGGGCGCATCGGGATGCAGGGAGAGACCCGTGAGGTCTTTCGCCATTTCGAGCAGCTGCAGGAGATGTCGCTGGACGTGCCGCAGATTGCCAGGATCATGTTGAGACTCAGGGAGGCTGGGCTCCCGGTGGCGACGGATGTTCTGACCGTCGATGAGGCAGCGGAGGCTCTGGCGCAGGTTTTGCGGGAGGGACAGACATGTTGCGCAGGACCAGCATAACCCTCGGCCAGTACATTCCGGGCGACTCCATTATTCACCGGCTCGATCCGCGGACCAAGATCCTGGGAACCCTTGGGTACGTGGTGATACTCTTTCTCATAAGGGGCTATGCGGGCTACGGTGTGATGGCGGGCCTGACCGCCCTCGTTGCCCTGGTGGGAAGGCTGCCTTTCAGGCTGGTACTGCGGGGTCTGCGACCTGTCCTGCTCATACTCGTGTTTACGGTGGTCCTGAACATGTTCATGACTCCGGGCGAAGTCGTGTACCGGCTGGGACCCTTCAGAGTGACGGATGCGGGACTGGTGCAGGCGGCGCTGATGGCTTCCAGGCTACTCCTGCTCATAATGACGACATCGATGCTGACTCTGACCACTGCTCCCATCGACCTCACGGAGGGCATCGAGTACCTGCTCAATCCCTTTCGCCGTCTCGGAGTGCCCGCCCACGAGCTGGCCATGATGATGACGATAGCCCTGCGCTTCATTCCCACGCTGCTCGACGAGCTGGAGCGGATCATGAAGGCGCAGATGGCGCGGGGCGCAGATTTTGAATCGGGCAACTTTCTCAAGAGAGCAAGAAACATGATTCCCCTCCTGGTGCCGCTGTTCATCAGTGCCTTCAGACGGGCCGATGATCTGGCCCTCGCAATGGAGGCCCGCTGCTACCGAGGAGGAGAGGGTCGCACCCGTTACCGACTCCTTCGGGTCACCTCGGTCGACCTGGTTGCAGGAGCTGTCATGACCTTCGGTTTCTGTGCGGCGTTGTTGGTGTGATGGAATCCACCTCTGCTGATGTGCAGGTGCGCCTCACGGTGGCCTATGACGGTGGGGAGTTCTACGGTTTCCAGCGTCAGAGAGAGGAGCCCACAGTCCAGTCCTGCCTGGAAGGGGCACTGGAGAGAATCAACGGCGGGCCGGTGCGAATCAGGGGCGCCGGACGGACGGATTCGGGAGTTCATGCCTGGGGGCAGGTTGCCTGTTTCCGGCCCTCGGTGAGACTGCCCCTGGAGCGGTGGCCGGAGGCCCTGAACAGCATGCTTCCTCCCTCCCTGGTGGTCAGAGAGGCAGACCAGGTGCCCGGTGTTTTCGATCCGGTGCGCGATGCGCGCTGGAAGCACTATCGATACCGGGTGGCTGTCGGAGGGTTCATATCGCCCTTTGAGCACCGTTACCTTCACTGGATCCCGCACCAGCTGGATCTGGGGGTCATGCGAAGGGCCGCCGTTGGTCTTATAGGCCGAAGGGACTGTGCCTGCTTTCAGGTCAGCGGCCGTCCCGTACAGAGCACCGTCCGCAGCGTCTACCAGTTGGGGATCACAGAAGGCGAGGGTGTGGTCACGGTGGATCTGGTGGCCGACGGGTTTCTCTACAAGATGGCCCGCAGAATCGTGGGCACCCTGATTGAGGTCGGCAGGGGAGCGATTCTTCTTTCAGATATGGACCGCATTGTCGATGCCGGGGATCGTACCCTGGCTGGACCCACAGCCCCGGCGAGGGGACTGTGTCTGATGCGCGTGTGCTACGGATGCATTGACGCTTGAATTCAGAGCGGATACAATCGTTCATGTGCTCTACAACGCGCATGCAATTTGAGGAGGGGCGCTGCAATATGGGTAAGACGTATATGGCGAAGGAGAGCGAGATACAGAGACAGTGGTGGGTGGTGGATGCAGCCGGCATACCCCTGGGACGTCTGGCCAGCCGCGTTGCCCACGTGCTGAGGGGTAAGCACAAGCCGATCTTCACCCCTCATGTAGACGTGGGAGACCATGTGGTGGTCATCAATGCTGCCGAGGTGGTCCTGACGGGACGCAAGAAAGAACAGAAGATGTACTACCGTCACAGTGGGTACCCGGGAGGGCTCCGGGCCACCCCTTACGGCGAGCTGCTGGCAAAAAGGCCCGAATTCATGGTGGAAAGAGCGATCAAGGGCATGCTGCCCAAGAACAAGCTGGGGCGTAGAATGGGCCGGAAGGTCAAGGTGTATGCTGGACCCGATCATCCGCACCAGGCCCAGAGTCCGAAGGATCTCGAGATCGAAGTCTGAAGGAGGAAGGAGGGAAAGCTGTGGAAGCGACACATTATTGGGGAACCGGCCGACGGAAAAAGGCTGTAGCCAGGGTCCGTCTCGTGCCCGGTGAGGGGCGAATCGTGGTCAACGATTCCGATGTGGATGACTATTTCCCCCTGGCCATCATGCGGGAAAGGGTTCTCGCCCCGCTGCGCCTGACGAATACGGTCTCCGAATATGATGTATACGCCAAGGTGCACGGCGGGGGCATATCGGGGCAGGCCGGAGCTGTGCGACACGGTGTGGCCCGGGCCATCAGTCTGGCCCAGCCGGAGATGCGGCCACGCCTCAAGAAGATGGGTTTTCTCACCAGGGATCCGCGGATGAAGGAGCGCCGCAAGTACGGCCTGAAGAAGGCGCGTAAGGCGAGCCAGTTCTCCAAGCGCTGAGCCCTCAGCGGGAGGCCTCCAGTCCTGTCTCGGAGAGAAGGCTGAAGTATCGGGTTATTCCGATCATCATGGCCCAGGCGACCTTGTCCTGATATCTGGGATCGCCCAGGAGGCGGGCCTCGCGCGGATTGCTCAGGAAACCCACCTCCACATTCACCGCGGGGAGCCAGGTCTCCTGCAGGATGAACTGACCGGTGGAAACGTTGATGTCACGGGTGGTCTCCCCCGTTATGCACACCAGCTCCTGCTGAATGCACTGGGCCAGGGTCTTGCTCTCGGGGGCACGGTCGGGGCGATAGAAGACCTGGGCACCGTGCCAGCGGGCTGAGGCCATGGCATTGGCGTGTATGCTGATGACCGCGTCTGCTCCCGAAGCATTTATGATCTGGAGCCGCCGGTGGAGGTCGGCCCGTTTGCGGTCCCGCAGGGAGCTGGAGGTGTCCCCCAGATCTGCATCCGTCTCCCTGGTCATGATCACCTGGTACCCGGAGGATTCCAGCAGGTGCCGCAGCCGGAGAGCAACCTGGAGCACAATATCCTTCTCCAGCAGACCATCGGACGATACGGCGCCCGGATCAGGCCCCCCGTGCCCTGGATCCAGGACGATCAGGGTTTCATGCAGGGGTGCAGCTGCGGGAACCGCGTGGGGAGCCACCAGGTGTCCCCAGCCAGACGCCGCGACGACCAGCAGCAGGGTGAAGATGCCGATGATGGCCGGTCCTCGTTGTATCGTGATGAAGTGTGCATTAATGTCCGGCACCTCTGAACCACCTTTCATCACCTCCATTTATACAGGCCGCCCCGGGTTTTTATCCCCCGAAGTCGACATTAATGCGCACGTGATCAGTGGTATAATAAGCCTGCAAGTAAGTGAAAGGTGAGGTGCTCAGGATGCAATACGGTGTTATCGGCGCAGCCCTGGTCCCCCATCCTCCCGTCGTCATCCCCGAGGTGGGAGGAAGGGATGCGGTCAGGGTTGGTGACACGCTGAAGGCCCTGGGGGACCTGGCGGAGTGGATTGCCTCCCTGGAGGCTGACGTCATGGTTCTGATCAGTCCCCATGGTCCTGCACTGCGGGGGGAGTTTCCGCTGGTGGCCGCCCGGCGGGCCAGGGGGCATTTGGGTCAGTTCCGCGCATCAGAGGTGAAGGTGGACTGGGAAATCGACGGGAGATTCACGCAGAGATTGGGGACCGAGGGACGCCGGAGGGGCCTGCCAGTAACGGTGATGCAGTCGGGGGAGGAGCTGCAGCTGGACCACGGAGCCGTGGTGCCGCTGTGGGTGATGGAGGAGGCAGACCTGCGTCTTCCTCTGGTCTACTGCGGGATGCCGCTGGTCGATCGGGATCTGCTGTGGGAGTTTGGAGAGGTCATACACCAGGTTGCTGCCGATGCGGGGATCCGGGTGGTCACCGTCGCCAGCGGCGATCTTTCCCACCGGCTGACCCCTGAGGCGCCGTCGGGTTATGATCCCGAGGGCAAGAGGTTCGATTCGATTGTCGTGTCCAGCCTGGCCGACGGTGAGGCTGACCCGCTTCGTCAGATTCCCCATTCGCTGGTCGAGAGGGCGGGGCAGTGTGGGTTTAACCCTCTCCTCATCGCCCTGGGTTCGCTGGCCGGACGCCCCTTCGACGGGCGGGTTTACTCGTATGAGGGGCCCTTCGGAGTCGGTTATGCGGTGGTGAGCATGCACCTGAAAGAGGGGGCAGAGGTGCCGCAGCCGGCCGCCCTGGCCCTGGAGTCGCTGCAGTACTATCTTGAGCACCGCCAGATCATGTCCGTGCCGGATCAGCTCCCGGAGGAGTTTGACCGGCCAGCGGCAGCTTTTGTCACCTTCAAGAAGGAAGGGCAGCTGCGGGGCTGCATCGGCACCGTCGAACCCGTCCACTGCAGTCTGGCCGCGGAGATCATACACAACGCGGTAAGTGCCGGAGTGCGCGATCCCCGTTTCCCACCCGTCCGCAGGGACGAACTGCCGGCCCTGGAGTGCTCGGTGGATGTGTTGGGTGAACCCGAGCCGGTACACACAAGATGCGAGCTCGATCCCTGTCGGTATGGGGTGACTGTAGCCCGGGGAAGGCGAAGGGGAGTGCTTCTTCCGGGCCTGGAGGGCGTGGATACGGTGGACCAGCAGCTGTCGATTGCCTGTGAGAAGGCTGGGCTGTCTCCCGATGACCCCGACCTGGAGATCGGACGCTTTGAAGTGACCCGATATCGTTGAAAGGATCTGACAACTGTGAAGGATAGGAATCACCGGCAGGCGGTCTTCACTGCCAGAGGTAAAGACGACCGCGTCCACTGTCTTTTGTGTCCGCGAGATTGCAGGATCCCGCCCGGGGTCTCGGGCGCGTGCAGGGGACGGCGAAATGTTGAGGGAGAAATGGTGCTCACCAATTATGGCCAGGTGACGTCTGCCGCGCTGGATCCAGTTGAGAAGAAACCTCTTTACCATTTTCACCCGGGCTCTACCGTCCTTTCGCTGGGCACTTTCGGATGCAATCTGCACTGTTCCTTCTGCCAGAACTGGCAGATATCCCGTGCGACGGAGACGGATGCGCTGCAGTTGAGGAATATGGAGCCCGGGGAGGTTGTCGAGCTGGTTCGCAGGTACCGGGACCGGGGATGTATCGGTGCGGCGTACACTTACTCTGAACCGGTGGTCTGGTATGAATACGTCCGGGACACCTCCCTTGCAGTGAGGGATGCGGGCTTCGAGAACGTCCTGGTGACCAATGCCTATTTGAGAGAAAGACCGTGG
The DNA here is from genome assembly GCA_003562655.1 of Clostridia bacterium. Next base: position 591 of record PWUC01000056.1, on the reverse strand, counting down.
CGGGAGCTGCTGGAAGCGATCGATGCGTGCAACATCGATGTGAAGGGGTTTGACCCCCATTTCTACCGCCGGTATTGTGCCGGGGATCTCTCCGTTGTGAAGCGAAATGTGCAGATCGCAGTGGAGGCCGGTGTGCACGTGGAGGTGACCACCCTGATCATTCCCGACGGGACGGATGATCCGGATGACCTGGCTGCGCTTTGCGACTGGCTGGCCGGACTGGATCCGGAGATCCCGCTGCATCTCAGCCGGTACTATCCGCATTATCGGATGCACCGTCCGCCGACGCGGGTGGAGACGCTGTTGATGGCGCAGGAGATTGCCGCTGAAAGATTGAACAACGTCTATCTGGGTAATGTACTGGTACGGGGTGGCTCGGACACGACCTGTTCCCGTTGTGGTGAGACTCTCATCCGACGCAATGGCTACCGCGTGTCACTCGTGGGCGTTGATGGTGAGAGGTGTTCCGCGTGCGGGCACCGGGTCCGTTTAACTGTTGAGGGGAGTGTTGAATGATGGCGGTCACTTTGAAGGGTCGGGATTTTGTTGCCCTGGCGGATTTCACGCGGGAGGAGATTGAGCAGGTCCTGG
>PWUC01000188.1 GCA_003562655.1 Clostridia bacterium | reverse complement strand
CGGCCCCGGACTTGGAACGCCTGACCGCCAAGTGCCACCCGATGACGAGGGCCAAGAGAAGGGCTCCACTCCAGGCCGCGGTTGCCAGGGTGGTGTAGTCGGTGTGCCGCACCCCCAATGCCCACAAGCGCCCAGATCACCACCAGGGTATAGGCGAGGCCCCAAACTGTCAGCATCCGTCCTGTCTAGCCGTCTGATCTTCTACGCAGAACTGTACAGCACGTCGCAGCTCCCCAGACCGACACGCATGATGTAGCCCGCGTGCCTGACAACCGGATCCCTGACGCTAATCATCCGCTCGATCAGTTGCCCACATATCATCTGTCGTAGTGGCTCAGCTGCTCTTTTTTTGTGGGCACAATCCGGGCTTGCCGCCACCCGTCGGTGAATCTTGTGAGTGCCGAACTCGAGTGTTATCATATCAAGAGATGGATTGGAGAAATCTTACCCGTGATCGCAACGCTTGTCGCGTTGGAGAAGTCGAATATGCAGAGGTGACAGAGCGAGTGCCATTCAACACATTCCGGGGTGGAGTGCATCCGCCTGAGTTTAAGGAGCTTGCCTGCTCGCGTCCCGTCGAAACCCTGCCCGCGCCGGAGCGGGTAGTCTTGCCCATGGTGCAGCACATGGGAGCACCCTGCGAGCCTACAGTCGGCAGGGGCGATGCGGTTGCCATGGGCCAGGTGATTGGCGACTCTGACGCCTTTGTCAGTGCGCCCATTCATACCAGTGTATCGGGCTCAGTGGAGGCTTTGGGTCAGTGCGCATTGCCTGACGGACGGAAGGTCGCTGCGGTGATCATCGAGTCAGATGGCGAGGACCGTTTGCACGAAGACATCGCGCCGGCGGGAGCCCTGGCGGATCTCAGCCCGGATGACATAAGACGTCTGGTGCGGAAAGCGGGAATAGTGGGCATGGGCGGGGCTGCCTTCCCAGCTCACGTCAAATACTCTCCGCCTCCTGATGTGAGCGTGGACACCATAATACTGAACGGCTGTGAGTGCGAACCATTTCTCACCTGTGATCACCGCGCGATGTTGGAGGAGCCTGAGGCGATTATCTTTGGTCTTGAGGCCATCATGAAGGCTTGCGAGGCCGAGCGTGGCGTCATTGGCGTCGAGGACAATACACCGGATGCATCCGAGGCACTGCGGCGGGCCATCGGTAACAGGCCCTACGAGGTTGTGAGCCTGCAGACCAAGTATCCCGAGGGGGCGGAGAAGCAGCTGATTACCGCGATAACGGATCGTGAAGTGCCGTCGGGAGGGTTGCCCCTTCACATTGGAGTCGTTGTGAGCAATGTGTCGACAGCTGTGGCAGTTGCAAGGGCGATACGAAGCGGCATTCCCTTCATTGAGCGAGTCGTAACCGTCAGCGGTGACGCGGTTGCCCAACCGAAGAATCTGAGGGTCCGGCTGGGAACCCCCATTGAGGTGCTTCTGGAGGCCTGTGGCGGTTTCAGCGAACCCCCGGTCAGACTTATATCGGGTGGTCCAATGATGGGATCGGCGATACATGACCTGGACATGCCGGTAACCAAGGGAACGTCCGGTGTGATTGCCCTCAGTGACAGGGTTTCTCCGGTCCTCGAAGAGTAGCCCTGCATCAGGTGTGGGCGCTGTGTAGAGGTCTGTCCTTCCTTTCTAATGCCGCTGTACCTTGCCACCTACCCAGATGATTCCGCCCTGCAGTACCGGCCCATCGACTGTATAGAGTGCGGTGCCTGTGCATACATCTGTCCTGCTAACCGGCACCTGCTCCAGAGGATCAGGTTGGCCAAGGCTGAAGCTGTTGCGAGGCAGCGAGGCGAGTCGTGAGCCTGGGTTGGAGGAGTGACCGTGAGCGTCAAGGATGACTTCGAAAGATCTAGACTGACATTGGCTTCCTCACCTCACCTGCATTCAGACGTCACAGTGCGGAAAATCATGCTCGATGTAGTCATCGCCCTTCTTCCGGCTGCGGCTGCCGGCATATATTTTTTCGGAATGGATGCCGCTCTTGTTATGAGCAGCTCTTTGCTTGGGGCCATGGGAGGCGAGGCCCTGGTTGCCCGGATCCGGGGCAGGGCGATCCCACTGCATGACGGAAGCGCCCTTGTCACCGGTTTGCTGCTGGCCCTCTGTCTGCCTCCCGGCGTCCCGCTGTGGTTGCCTCTCATCGGAGGAGCCTTTGCCATCATCGTCGGCAAGGCCCTCTTCGGGGGATTGGGTCTGAACATCTTTAACCCCGCCCTCGTCGGCCGCGCCTTTCTTCTCGCCTCCTTCCCCGTTGCCATGACCACCTGGCGCTGGCCCGTCGCCTCGGGAGAATGGATGACAGGCGGCTTTGATGCTCTGTCCACGGCCACTCCCCTGGATCTGATGCGTCTGCAGGGAGTTGCCACGCCCCTTGGTGATCTGTTTGTCGGCCGGGTTGCCGGGAGCGTGGGAGAGACGTCAGCCGTTGCCCTGTTCGTCGGCGCTGCCTATTTGCTGGGCCGGGGGATCATTGACTGGAGAATTCCCGTCTCGTACATCGGAACGGTCATGGTTCTCGGCGGCGTCATGGGGTTTGACCCCGTCTTTCACTTTCTCGCCGGAGGTCTGATTCTGGGCGCGTTCTACATGGCCACTGATTATGTTTCCGGACCCGTCACCCCCCGGGGCAAGCTGGTCTTTGGGACCGGCTGCGGTGTCATCACCATACTGATCCGGGGATACGGTGGATATCCCGAGGGCGTGACCTATGCGATCCTGTTGATGAACGCAGCAGTGCCACTGATAGAGCGATACACGGCTCCGAGAGTTTTCGGAGCGAAAACGGAGGTGTGAGCCCGTGCGCAATGTGGCATATCTGGGAGTATTTCTCATGCTCATATGCTCCGTCAGCGCCGGCGCCCTGGCGATCACAAACAGGGTGACCGGACCCCTGATTGAGGAGCACCAGGCCGCCACCCGTGCTGCCGCCATGGCAGAAGTCCTGCCTGCAGCTGCTGCCTTTGAGGACATCACCGGCGAGCTGGGGGAGCTTTTGTCAGGATATCCCGATGTGGACTCGGTCAATGTGGGGCATGCCGAGGATGGAGGCTCTGTCGGCTACGTGTTCTCTGTCTCCTGCACGGGCTATGTGGATGATATTGTCATCCTGGTGGGGATTTCGGATGAGCAGATCCTCGGCATGCGGATCCTGCAGCAGACAGAGACCCCTGGACTGGGTGCAATGATTGCCACCGATCGATTCACGGGTCAGTTCTACCGGCTGCCAACCGGTGCACCTGTGGCCCTGACCCGCGACGGAGGCCAGGTTGATGCCGTGGCCGGAGCGACGGTGTCCTCCAGGGCCGTGGTCGAGGGAGTGGAGCAGGCGAGGAGCCTGTATGCTGATATCGGGCGGGAGAGGTGAGAGCGGTGGACCGGGTGTGGCGTGACTTTTCCCGAGGAATAATCAAGGAGAACGCAATACTGCGCCTTGTGCTGGGCATGTGTCCAGCGCTGGCGGTGACCACCGCGGCGCTGTACGGACTGGGTATGGGGCTTGCCAGTACGGCAGTTCTCGTCATGTCAAACTTCATCATAGCGATCTTGCGTAACCTGATACCGAACAAGATCAGGATCCCCTGCTTCATTGTGGTGATCGCCAGTTTTGTCACCATTGTTGACCTGTTCATGGAGGCCTTCGTACCGCAGCTGCATCAGGCTCTGGGCATATTCATCCCGCTCATCGTCGTGAACTGTCTCATACTCGGCCGGGCCGAGGCCTTTGCCTCTCGCAACCCCGTCGTCAACTCCGTTGCCGATGGCTTGGGCATGGGACTCGGCTTCACCCTCGGCCTGACTGTACTGGCGTCCATCCGGGAGCTGCTGGGTGCGGGGACGCTATTCGGTTTCGCAGTCATGGGCTCTGCCTTTCAGCCCGCTCTTGTCATGATACTTCCACCCGGGGCGTTTCTGACCCTGGGGTTGATGGTCGGCTTCATGAACTGGTGGGATGCGAGGCAGCAGAAGTTCAGAGAGAGGGCGCGGAAGGGAGTGGCGATCAGTGGCTGAACTCATCGTCATATTCATCGGTGCCGCCCTGATCAACAACGTGGTCCTGATGCGGTTTCTGGGCATTTGCCCCTATCTGGGAGTGTCCAAGACCCTGTCCATGGCCACGGGTATGGGGGCTGCGGTGGTCTTCGTCATGACCATCTCCTCCATGGTTACCTGGCTCCTGGAGCACTATGTACTGATTCCGCAGGGTACGGAGTATCTCCGGACCGTCGCGTTCATCCTGGTGATAGCGACCCTGGTACAGTTCGTTGAAATGGTGATGCTCAGGTACAGTCCGGCCCTGTACAGGGCCCTGGGGGTATACCTGCCGCTGATAACCACCAACTGTGCTATAATGGGCGTTGCTCTTCTGAACATCACGGGTGGATACGGCTTCATCGAGACGGTGTTTCACGCTCTGGGCGCGGGAGGGGGATTCGTTCTGGCCATCCTCCTTTTCGCGGGTATACGCGAGAGACTGGCAAGGGCCGATGTTCCCGCGGCCCTTCAGGGGACGCCGATAGCCCTGGTGGTTGCCGCCCTTCTGTCCATGGCTTTCATGGGCTTCAGTGGCTTCAACATCTCGGCTCTGTTCGGTTTATGACCTGGGGAAGCAGTGAGGATTCAAATGTGAGGTGATTCTCGTGCTGACACCTGTGATAACTCTCATGGTACTCGGCCTGCTGTTCGGCGCCGGTCTCGCCTTCGCTTCCCACGTGCTCGCGGTGAAGCGGGACGAGCGTATCGAGGCCATCGAGGCAGTCCTGCCTGGCGCGAACTGCGGCGGCTGTGGGTATGCGGGTTGTGCGTCCTTCAGTGAGGCCGTGGTCGGTGGGGAGGTCCGGCCGGCGGCGTGCAGTGTGGCCGGCAGCGAAGCACTGGCCAGGGTGGCAGATATTCTCGGTGAGAAGATCGATGCATCGGCGGTCAGAAATATAGCGAGGGTTCGATGCCGTGGGACCCTGGGCGCTGCCAGGATCCGCTGCAAATACGCCGGCATACAGGACTGTGCAGCGATTGGAGCGATAGCGGGAGGACCCTGGGTGTGTGAATTCGGCTGCCTGGGTGGCGGCAGCTGTGTGGATGTCTGTCCCTTTGATGCCATCTACATGGGGGAGGACGGGATCCCCGCCGTGGACGCCGACCGGTGCACTGGATGCGGCAGATGTGCTGCCGCCTGCCCCCGGGGAATCATCGACCTGGCACCCGAGGACGCGCCGGTGCTCCTTTTGTGCCGCAGCGAACTGGGTCCGCGGGAGGCCAGAAAGGCCTGCGACAATGCGTGCCTGGGCTGCGGACTGTGTGCGAGACGTTGTCCCCAGGACGCGATCGTGATGGAAGGCAACCTGCCGGTGATCGATCTCGATAAGTGCGATGCCTGCGGCACATGTGTGCAGGCCTGCCCGGCTGACTGCCTGGAACAGGGGAAGGATCCAGAGAAAAGAGACGCGGTCAGATGACGAGGGAGGTATTGCTTTGAACAGGTCATCTTCGGCGCGGTGGGGTCGGCACCGTGCGGCCTCACTCCTCTTTTGCCTCTCGGCGATCATCCTCCTCACTGGGGGATGCTGGGGCAATCCGGAGCAACAGATGACCGACAGAGACAGCCTCCTCTTCGGGACGCTGGTCTCCATCCATGCACACGGTGCGGACGATGAGACGGTGGAACAGGCCCTGCAGGAGATGAAACGCATCGAGTTACTCCTGAGCCCTCACCGGGAGGATAGTGAACTCAGCGCTGTGAACCGTGCAGAAGGGGAGGCCTCACCCATCTCCCCGGAAACGGCCCGGGTGATTGGGACCGGTCTCGAGCTGGCATCTCTGACGGGCGGTGCCTTTGATCCCACGGTCAGGGTCCTGGTGCAGCTCTGGGGCTTCGACACCGATGCACCCGGGTTGCCCGGCGAGGAGGAGATCCTCCT